>CAZWAU010000215.1:0-4493 GCA_964631995.1 uncultured Nitrososphaerota archaeon | reverse complement strand
CCTTCACACCTGATGTTTTTGCTTGTGGCGTTGACATCGTTGGGCCATCAAACCTTGTGACACTGCTCGAGACGATCCCTCCATATTGGCAGCCAGAGGTTGAGCTTTTTGTGAAACGGGTTGGAGATCATAGATCTGAGGAAGGTCGAGCTTTATTGGCGAAGAGGTCTCCATTGAATTACGTTGATCGAATCCAGAGACCGCTTTTGATAGGCCATGGGGCGAACGACCCGCGCGTCAAGCAGGCTGAATCGGATCAGATCGTCAAAGCGATGCAACAGAAGGGGATTCCTGTAACGTATGTGCTGTACCCAGATGAAGGGCATGGCTTTGCCAGGCCAGAGAACAGGCTCTCATTCAATGCTGTGGCAGAATCTTTCCTAGCCACATGCCTGGGTGGTAGATACGAGCCGATAGATGAAGATTTCAAGGGATCAAGCATCACGGTTCCAGTTGGTGCCGAATATATTCCCGGTTTGGCGAAAGCCCTTTCGGAAAAGGCATAAGGCTGTTTCTAATAGTAAAAGCAAAACCATTACCATGCAGTATGCCAAGGTTCATCTATCATATCGAAACGGCATGATTGTGTGTATTTCTCATAATGAAGAAAGCTTTCTCATAGTAAAATGCATAAAGCGAAGCGTCGATGGGTGTGCAAACTAAATCACGAACTTCAATCGAGCCTGAATGCAAATAGCAATCAATAATGTTCGCCTTGATGCACAAACATTTTATATTCAAAGTTTACCTAAGAATTCGTTTAGCCTTTTGCCAAACCATGTGATGATTAAGTGCATCCATTTTAAAGCCCTCATAATATCAAAACGATCATTGGATAGTTTCATATATCCAAGTTCTTAGGTATTGGGGAGGTAGTCAGATGGACATAAGGGATCTTTTAGAATATAATTGGTACTGCAGCCGAAAGTTCCTCGAGAGCTTCGAGAAGCTGCCATGGAACGAAGTCGTTGAGGACCGGGGAGCAAGCTTTGGCTCGATGCGGAACATCTTCCTTCACAGTCTTGAGGCGGAGCAAGGTTGGTTCAGGCACCTTGCTAGTGGCAAGATTGGTGATTGGCCAAGGCACGACTACGAAAAGGAGTTCCAGAATGTTGAAGCCATGAGGAAGTATGCTGAGGAGGTCGAGGCCGAAGGTAGGGCCTACATCAGAAAGCTAAGGCCCGGAGGCTTAGACAAGCTCTTTCCAATCACATGGCACGGAAAGAGCTTCCGCGTAGAGGATGTCCTGATGCATATCGTGGAGGAGTGCGTACACCACAGGGGAGAAATCATGTGCCTGATGTGGCAGATCGATGCTGAGCCACCATATACCGATTACCCCGGGTTCTTGCTGAAGACAGGAAAACTAAAGGTAAAAGGCAAGGCAAAGGCTAGAAAGTAGACCTTTGCATCTGAATAGTAGAAAACGCTGAATCATTCTTTGCATTGGTGAAACTGAAAAGGAAAGGCATATGCTTGGTCGATCGATTATCTTCCCAAAGATTGCACAACCTAGCATACTCTACAGTCAGTTTTTTGGGAGCTGTATCTCGCATTACTGTCTCATGATTCAAAATAACTTTCCAATATAGATAGCCTTAAAATAATTCAGATCGGCCCTTCCTTAATCGCTACAGCCCATTTCGACTGAGTTTGATTGACTACCTATCTCCTCTGCTCGAGCCGTGCGTACGCTAATCTTATAAGTTCTGAGACGAATTGAAAGATGGTGCACAAGATGCCTGAACAAAAATTCACATCATATAGATTCTCCTTCGGCCCCTGGAATATACATGAAGGTGCGGACCCCTTTGGTCCTCCCGTTAGAACCCCTTTCAGCTTTGAGGAAAAGATCGAATTCTACAAGGAGCTTGGGTTCAATGGCGTGCAATTTCATGACGATGATGCTGTCCCAAACATTGACAATTTGGACAGGGACCAAGCAATTGAAAAAGCCAAGGAAGTCAGGAAGCTACTGGACAGGCGAGGATTGGTAGCCGAATTTGTAGCTCCAAGGTTGTGGGAAAGCCCAAGGACGATCGATGGTGCCTACACTTCGAACAACCCTGAAGACAGGGAGTATGCGATAAACCGTTCCCTACTCGCCATAGACATAGCTAGAGAGCTTGGAACCAACAGAATAGTACTTTGGCTTGCGCGAGAAGGTACATACATGAGGGAGGCAAAAAATCCGAGCATTGCTGTAGGTCGTATCGTTGACGCGATCAACAGGATGCTTGAGTACGATAAGAGCGTCAGGATCCTCGTGGAGCCAAAGCCGAATGAGCCCATGGACCAGGCCTACATACCTACTACAGGGCATGCGATAGGTTTGTCATATAGAACTGTAGATCCTGCAAGGGTTGGGGTGCTAATAGAAAGTGCACATTGCGTGCTTGCAGGCTTGGATCCTTCCGACGAGATGGGATATGCGCTTTACCATAAAAAGCTCTGGGGTGTGCATCTGAACGACCAAAACGGGCTCAAATTTGATGAGGACAGATCCTTCGCAGCTGTAAACCTGAGGAGAGCCTTCAACCAGGTAAGGGTTTTGGAAGAAGGTGGCTATGGCAGGAACGGCGAGTTTGTAGGATTGGATGTGAAAACGGTGAGAACTCAAAGAAAGGAAGTGTCAACGAAACACCTTTCCAACAGCCGGGATCTGTTTCTGTACCTAGTCGAGAAGGTTAGGACCCTTGATAGAAAAAGGGAGCAGGAGTTTATAAAGGCTAGGGATTATGAGGGGCTAGACTTGTTCATACTGAAGCATTTGATGAATGTCTAACTCTTAACTGTAGCCTATGACCATATAGGGCCTAAACTATCCGAATCTGAATGCCAATTACTACTGAACCCTGAAGATTGACGTTAAGGTCTAGTCCAAACAAAGGCACTTCATAACAGGAGGCTATACATATGTCTGGATCTGAAGACATCCTTACAATAACTTCGAGAGCAATTTTGGAATTTGCACGCCATTTAGATGTAATAGCTGTAGCGTATTCCGCTTTAAGCTACATCAACAGGGCACTGTCATGGGCTAAACGTCGGAATACACTATAGGAAAAATGCTTACTGATGACTAGGATCAAGTTCGAACCATATCGCTGGAAGGGATCGCTACTGACAACGCTACTTTCGGGGGACGAGGCTCCGGATTGGGAGAAGTGGAGTCCATTGCATATATCTGAGCCATGGTTTGTAGTTAGGATTTATGGGAATGTTGTCGTATGAGCCGATTTAAACACATACCCGACCTTTTTGCAATTCTGCAAGTTAATAGATCACCAAATATGTGGAGATTGGGCGATTTTGAAATGATTACATTGACCATGTTCCCCTAACTTAGGTTTATTCCGTGTATCGGCTTTGCGTAGCTTGAGATATAAATTAAATAGAAATATTCGGAAATAAGCCCTACTACAAATGAGCATAAATATGCGTTTTGCCTAATAAACGGTGGGACTATCCATGGTTGGAGTTCAAACCAAAGTACGCGTAGGTCCCTGGTCTGGAGAAAAGTGGCGCGGCATCCATGTGTTGGTCAACAACGAAGAAGTTTTCGCTTTGGCTGAGGAGGTTCCAATGCTAGCGAAGATGGGCGTAAATGTCCTCGTAGTTGAAGTGGACTACAACTATGCATATGTTTCGCACCCCGAACTGCGCGGTCCCAATCCCGTAACGCAAGATAATGCACGCTTTTTGAAGGAAAGGTGCCGCGAGTACGGCATCCGCCTTATTCCACAGTTTCAGTGTCTTGGTCACCAATCTTGGGCTGAAACCACATTACCTCTATTGGTCAAGTATCCTCAATTTGACGAGACTCCTGGCCAATACCCAGGCAATAAGGGCATATACTGCAGGAGCTGGTGCCCTCAGCATCCGGAAGTAAATCCTATCATTTTCCACCTATTCGACGAATTGCTAGATGTTTTCGAAGCTGACGCACTACACGTTGGAATGGATGAAGTGTTCCTCATCGGTTCGGAACACTGTCCGCGATGCAAGGACAAAGTCCCAAGCAAGCTCTTCGCAAAGGCTGTGAATGACTACCATGCGCACTTGGTAGATGAGCGTGGGGTCGAGATGCTCATGTGGGGAGACCGCCTGCTAGATAGCAAAGTGACAGGTTACGGCAAGTGGGAATCCTCCGAAAATATGACCCATCTGGCGATCGATATGATTCCCAAGGATATTGTGGTCTGCGATTGGCACTACACCCTGCTCGAGAATTATCCATCGATTCCTCTTTTTTTAGAAAAAGGATTCAGAGTCTTGCCTAGCGGGTGGAAGGACGTTGAAGCAGTTAAAGCATTAATTGATTTTTCAAAGAGGTACAAGGATAAGCGCATGCTTGGTTATTTATGCACAACTTGGGGAGCTGTTAAGCCAGGCCAACTTTCATTGTGGCCACCAATCCAAACAGCGATGAGAGAGTTCCATTGATAAAGCTGTAAAAGCTACTTTACGTGCAAATATTAGCTATCAGAAAG
>CAZWAU010000214.1:0-5423 GCA_964631995.1 uncultured Nitrososphaerota archaeon | reverse complement strand
GATATGATCTACCTTGATGGTGCTGAGGCAGCTACACTCCAAGGCGCATGGTGGTATTATATTCCAAAGGTTGAACTAGCTTTCTTTGAGAAATTCAGGAGAGAAGTCCTAATTCAAGGTGCCAGCTATACGGTCAGCATCTACAAAGGACAAGGGAGCGATCTCAAAGTCTCCGATGAAATGATAGACCATTTCAATTGGCACATATACTCAAGAGATGCCCAGACAGACTTTGTAACGAGGGGAGTGAAGGGACATGTCGACAAGGTGAAATTGAAAGGGGTCGAGGAAACCCTCAGGAACCTTATGCCTGCCGAGTTTGGCTGGTTTGGTATGCTCACGAAGGCACCTTCCTATCAGGCAACGCAGCCCGATGAAATAGAATACGTCTGCAACAAGTGCGTCGGTTACGACTCGGCCCTTTCCTTAGAGACGAGCATCGAGGCCTTGAGAGGAAACGGCTGGACGCCAGAGATACTTTCCATAATCAGAAATTACGAATATCTGAGGCTCAAGGGCTGTTTTTCAGAGTTGGAAAAGGAGAAACTGCGCCAGCCAGGTGCTGAATTTAGATTGACGAAGGGGATTGGGGGAAGATGGTGCCTCAGGCCGGTGAAGCATGTTGAGAACTACGTGAGGAACGTTGATGGCACGAACAATATGTGGACAGTGGATTGCGATCTAGGATCACCGTCATTCGAACTCAGGATAAGGTCGTTGGCCACAATGGCGGATTATGATGATGCCTGGAACATAACGCTAGTTGATTTCGAGAGCGAAAGGCCGCTCGAAGATTCATCGACTGCAGCGGGAGTATCTTGTGAGTTGAAAACGACATCGGAAGAGGTCAAGGTCGGAAATGCAAGTGGGAAGCTGACCGCGAAGAGTTCCCTGAAGGACGATTCCGGCTGGTGCGAGTACATGAAGCGCGTGAACCTCGACTTGTCGGAGAACAGGGGGATCGGATTTTGGATATATGGAGATGGGAAGGGTGAGGTCCTGAACGTGCAGTTAGTCGGTGGAGATGGAGACATCAGGCGCGTTCTCGATCATTATGTGGAAGTAGACTTCAAAGGTTGGAGGTATCAAGAGATACCTGAACCTGAAGGCGAGAGGATTTTCAAATATTTCAAACACACCGAGGACTACTACATAACAGCAGCGCATGGCTTTAACTATTCAAAAGTTTCTGCTATAGTGGTGCGTATTATGAAGATCCCGCCAGGAGATTCCATCAAACTATACCTAAGTAACGTAAAGGCGTTGAGAGAGAAGCCCCTACCCTTGAGAAATCCGAGCATAGCCATAGGAAATAAGAAGGTAAAGTTCCCCGTAGAAATTCTACCAGACCAGTGTCTGGTATTCAAGCCCGAGGACGGCACCTGCAAAATCCACTCAGATAATGGCTTTCCACTGAAAGAAGTAGAAGTTCAAGGTGAAACCCCGGTGATTATGACTGGAACCAATAAGATAGTGTTCGATTGCGACACATCCGAAGACCTGGCAAGAAATGCCAAGATCAGATTTTCGATCATCGGGAATGACGAGATATTGCCGATCAAGCTCGAAACCTAGTTACGCGCTGTAAATTGCGTCTCCTGCTGAAGAAGCACAGGATTCCTGGCATAACGCGTGCGCAATAACCTCCAAGCATCATTTAGGATCCTAAAAAGCCCTCCTCGTAGAATACCGACTTGTATCCATTTCTTACAAGCCACTCTATAGTCGCAACCACCCTTTCCTTTGCGTCTGGTTCATAGTGTGGCAATGATGGAACGAAATACTGTTCGTGAATGATAACTTCCATCACTTCTGACCGGTTTGGATTGGAGGCGATCGAATCGAGGGTCGATGCGATATTGTTCAACTCCACATTGTTTATGACTAGGTCATGCTTGATGAAAAACATGCCGGTCCTCGTGTCTTTCCAATAATCATGTCCGCTGAGGTATCCCGTCTTCTCTTCGTCCAAATAGTACGCGATACTTGGTTTTCCATTATCATCAAAAGTGAAAACTCCTACGAGGCCCTTAATGCCATTGTCCCGCAGGGCTTTGCAGCCTTCCAGTGTAACTTCTCCCCAGTGTATGGTTGTGAAAGGACTGAGTAGCTCCTTTCCAGCGAAACGCTCAATCTCCCTCGTGACTAGCTTAAAATCCCTATCCAACTCCTCATACGATGCTTTGATGTACGGTTTCTCGGGTTCATCTTTGAGCCCGTGGAAAGTAAGCCTTATCCAGTCGGAATTCTCCTGCCACTCGCTTTTGTACTTTGTCGGCATTTGCGAGAGGTTGAAGCCCTCCGTCTGATAGTATACGTTGAAATGGATCTTCGTACCATATTTCGCATGAACCTGTCTCCAAAACGACATATATTCATTGTCAAAGATGGATCGAAACCGGTGCGCATTGACTGATAGGTCCCTGAGGAATAGTATGTTGTCATCAGTCGAGAAGCGGTATCTCTTGGTCGAATTCATGTCCCACAGAACAGTTATGGAATCAGTACTGATCTTGCCATTGCTCTCAGCTCGCGTCTTCACTACATTTTCCTGCTTTCTCAGGACTACTTCGCACGCGAATTCGCTTTTGCGTCCGGCTGCAACTGGTGCTTTTGATCCATTTATCGTGACTTTTGATCCCTTCGGAGCCACGACCCTAACCATAATTCCAAGTCCATCTGGATATCTCTTGCCGTTGTTCCAATTCAAAATTGCGCCGTCGATTGGCTCGATGATTTTTGCTGGCCAGGTAGAAATCTTTGCCATGAAATTATGAAATCCCTGATATATTATAAGTTTTTGACTAAAAGTTGACAATAACTCCACCTCAAGGCCTGACTGATTGCGTTCTTGTCGCAGCCTAGAATGCGATGTACATGCACCGGAGGGATATGTCAATTTGCGCCCATCGTTGATGCTCGCGGTTTTGGCGATTCCTATGCGATAAAAAGAAAGAAAAAGCTACATCTATGACCCAAATATCAAGTTTTTAGGAAACCTACAGAGTGAGTTTGACAGGTCTGCCTTCTTTAGCGGACTCGACTACCGCCAATGCAACCTCAAGAGCTCTCCTTCCATCCTCGCCTGTTGCAAGAGGAGTCTTGTCTTCCCTGACGCATTCTACGAAGTGAGCCAGCTCTGACAAAAATGAACCGACGATCGAATCTTCCGAGAAGAAGATCTTCCGATCCTCTAATCCCGACACGACTAGGTATCCGACCTCGCCCAACTTACTTTCCGGCGGCAGGGTTATCAGCCCTTTGGGACCGAAAACATCGTGCATCCCCGGCCCCATTATCCTGTAGTTAGATCCTGGCAGTCCCCACGATGTCGACAAGTGCATCTGATCGCCTGAAGCCAGTTTCAATATGGCGCTGCCACTGTCAATCGCCGAAGCATCTTCCTTCAATCTATCGGCACTCGCAAAAACCTCTGATACTGGACCCAATGTGAACATGCAGAAATCATAGTAATGGACGAAACCATCGATAAATGGTCCACCTCCCTTGTCGACTTCGTTGAACCATCTTTCGTGTGGGCCAGAAGATGCGCCTTCGAAAATCCTCCAGATTATCGGTCGTCCCAAGCTGCCCGAGAATATCGCCTGCTTGAGCGCTAACCACGCGGGTCTGAACCTCCTCGGAAAGCCGATCATGAACTTCACCCCATTTTTCCGGCAAGAGTCCATCATTCGATCCGCAGCGTGCAAGTTCAATGCTATCGTTTTTTCGCAAAAAACATGCTTTCCAGCTTCTGCCGCTTTGACGACAACATCCGGGTGCAGGAACGTGGGGACGCAGACATCGACGATGTCTACATTGGCTACTCTCATGAGCTTCTCATAATCTGTCATGTGCATCTCAAAACCGTATTGCTGTTTCATCCTCAGGGCCTTCTCCTCCACGATATCCACAGCGTACGCGAGTTGGACACCATCGATATTCTTCCAATTCATAGCATGCAGTTCGCTGATTCCGCCGCAACCTACAATTGCTACCCTATGCTTCATGTCTGCAGTCATTTGGCTAATGGAATTTATAAAAGCGTATTCCCGAGCGATTTAAACTGCGGGCAATCTACCTCCGAGCGAGGATTACCCAATCGCGTGTACTCTAATTAAAATTGGCCCATTACGTTTTCACGAGGAACCACCTTAATGGTAACTTCCAGATCCCGTTCATCATGGAGGACAAATTTAGAATGGTTTATGGATACCTTTCCTTCTCCATTTAGCTTCGCGCGCCACGTTCCTGAGGAGGGCATCTCCCAACGTCCTTGGGAGCTTATCTTCCAGCTCGATCCATTCAATCCTTCCGCTCCATCGGGCGATAATACGCCCTCGCTAAGGCACCACCAGTCAGCGTTGCCCGCTATGCTTGTGAATCCACCGTATTCTCTCGATACTTGCTTCATCTCCTCGATGTCATCGAAGAAGCCGATAGCATAGGCAGCGCTGAAGCTGTCCCCGCTCCTGACTGGAAGTCGACCGATTTCCTCGATGAAGCATACATAGCCCCTTTGATGGCACCAAGCCTCCGATACGATTTTGGGACATAATGTGATTCCCGCCAACCAAGGGCCAGATCTGAGTTTGTACGAACGGATGATAGATTCCGGAAGTGGATCTGAACTCCTTTGGTAAAAGAACTTGGAATCGGGTGCAAAATCCGACAAAAAATTGGAAGAGGGAATTCTGCCGTAGTAGCTTAGGAATATCTCCTCGAAAGTGTCTACATTATTGTGCTTCAGATGACCGGGCATATCGATCCTGAGGAACAGTTCCTTGACAGTATTTACGCTGGTGATTTTATCGCAAGAAAAAAAGTACCTCCTTCCAGAAAGGAATAGCAGCGTCTGCTCCCAAAGTGATCCTGCCTTATAGCCTGGCGCAGCATCCTTCCAGCGCCACGACTGCCTTATAATTGCGTGCCTCTTGCCAACGACACATTCCACCTGTACTTTCTTTGCCTGGGTGCAGATCTGAGGAAGTTCGACATACTTTTTCGGGATATGCCCATGAATCAAGGGATTGCGTTCATAGAAATTCTCGTCGTGCCACTTGCCTGATCCCCATCCCGGCTCCATCAGGAAGTCGACTATGTCCAAGCCAAAACCTTGTTCGCGTGCGCCTGTTTCAATATCGCGCAAGGACCCTGCTGCGACACCTGAAACATAGCCAGTTGGTGTGATTTTTGCTTCCAATCGGTCAGTCGTGACTTTGATCGATCCATCCGGCATGTGCTGAGTCGAAACTTGGGTCATCGTCGCCAGATTGCATTTCTACTCTTATCTGCCTTTTGACAGCGCCTTGTGGGTATTCAAGACAAGTTTGGCATAATCAAATGGCCTGTTCCAAGAAGCAAACAGAAAGGGAACTTAAGCCATTTGTTGGCGCGGGCATGCTCAGATTTCGAGCTTTAAC
>CAZWAU010000213.1:0-9910 GCA_964631995.1 uncultured Nitrososphaerota archaeon | reverse complement strand
TTGTTAGTATTATCTGATACAAGAAGATAAATAGAAATATAGATATTTTTGAATTAGGTCGAAATAAACCTATTCTTCCAAACGAGTACAGGTTCGTCGTCGTTGTTGGAAATCTCTCTTTTGACTAAACCGACCTCTTTCGCCGCCTCTAGCTTTTCAATGAGTTTCTCAGGTTCTATCTCTTTGCCTGTGTTCTCACGATACTTTGCATCTATTGCTCTTCCAGTAGGTGGACCTTTTCTGGAGCTTAAGGCTACGGCTTCGAGCACTCCCCTCTCAAGCGGGACAATTAGGCGTTTGAAGAGTTCAGCATTGCGTTTCCTGTCCGTTCTCAGTTTAAAGCACAAGAATGATGCTGCCACAATGCATGGCGATATGGTACCGATTAGCAAGTATCCTGTCCATTGGCTTATGCCCATCTGGATTAGGGTCCACGTCTTCAGTGGCTCCCAGTGCTCAGCTATGTTCCTGGCCATTGGGAGAAGGATTGCTTGTATCCCATCTGCATCGTTCGGTCCTTCTATCAGACCTGCCCTTGCAAGGTCCTCAGGGTATGCATCGAGGCTGATGGAGACGTACCTGGATACGATTGTTTCATTAACTGTAAACTGTGCCTCCTCAAACCAGTAAACGACAGCCTCAGGAACGGTTGATCTCACACGTATGAACTCAAGGAACCTTCCTGCAATTCTGGGATTGTCCAAGATATCGACATCTCTTTCCACGAGCATCGTTGCTGTTGGATAACCATGTTGAGCTGGCCAAACATATAGCGACGCCTCCCATGTGTGTCTTCCTTTCTCGATCTGGATCAACACGAAGACGATTGGCTGAAAATCATCAGGTCCCTGCTTTCGATAGTAGTAAATGAGGGCAGCATCCCAGTGTGCGGCTTTTTCAACTTCAACATCTCTATAAAGGAACTCTAGGTCCCATCCTGGTATTGTGGGGAGTATCTCATTTTTTATCTCGCTGGGTGAGAAGGTGCCAAGATCTATGCTCGCCGTTCCCTGGGCCAGTGCAAATGGTGGTATCTGGATCGGGATGATGAGAAGGGCAATTAATATCACCCCTATGATCCTTACCATGTTTTTTCCTGCGATACTTTGCTTTTGTGGTTTCAAGAATGATCCGCAGTATGGGCAGAAGCTCTCTCCTTTCGTCAGGCTCTCATTGCATAGTATGCAAGGCTCCTGATTAATTCTAGTAGTGAAGATCCTGAGCTTTCCTACCTTATCACCTAGCGTAAGAAGCAAGAGCGTTGCTGCGAATATCAGGACCGATCCTCCCAGTAGATGGAATGCTTGTATTGCCGCTCCCTCTCCCCATCCATGCGCAATCCAGACGATTATCGCTATCCTAAGGATGTTTAGCCCGTATATCATCGGGAATCCCAAGGTGAAAAGGGCTATCCTCTTCCATGTTGGCCCTCTGGTAATAAATGCTGCAAACACCGCAAATGTGGCAAATCCAGTCATGGAGTAAAGGCCCGAGCATGCAACATCTATTGCAAGCGGTATTTCTACTCCCTGAACTGTCCGGACCATTATAATGGGAGTCTGTTGAATAGTTAGCTCTGCCGGTAGCCCAAAGAACTTGAGGAGGTTGTACGCAGCTATTGAGCTTATGGCTGAGATCTGAAACCCGATCATATTTGCGACCTGAAGCGGGACAGGTTCGAGGAATAGGACAAGAGCCAATGGAAAGAGGAGTTGCCTGAGCGTTTGCCAGTTGTAGACCATTAGGACCGCTCCTGCTAGGAAAATAAACATCGATAGGAGGTGGTATTCGACAGGATAGAAAGTATACGATCCGTGCCAGTAGAGTATAAATGCTGTAAGAAGAAGAGAGGCTCCGACGCTAGCTTCCGCATTTCTGATTTGTCTGGGGTTCTCTAATGGTGTGATGGCTTGGAGGACCCTTCTCTTCCTGTAAATAGTATAGCCGATTAAGAAGGGAATGACGAGTATGTAGTTCATAACCTCGCTGTTAATGGCATCGCCCGCCACAACCTCTAGGTCCTGCCAGTAGATGAGCAGCCAAGGTCCTAAGATCGCTAATACCTTAAGGATGGTGGCAGGCCTTCCACGTACCAATTCGCGATCCCCGCCATTGGCTGAAAAACATCAGTTCTACTTATCTATTAATGGTATGCTAAACTATATATCGAATCTAGACGAAGTTCACAAGTTTTTCTACTTATTAACAAGAAAGGTGTACAAAAAGAAACAGTGCACTTATGCAATAAATTTGAATCTGTATTACTATGAAGTTATAATTTCGATACTTGATGTGCGCCATCTCTCTTTTTTACTGCATATAGAAGTAAACCAGCCAATAGAACCGCACTTGTTCCTAAGGTTCCCAATGGTACATCTGGTATGACGAAGCTCAGGATTCTAAAGTTATCACTTTTTATTTTATTTCCTTCAGAATCTTGGACTTCAGCTTTGTACTCTCCTTCATAATCACTTGTGAGGTCGGTTGGTATAAACCATGTTGGTACTAGAAATTCTCCACTTCCAGTATTTACAGGCCCAGTCCACATAATTTCATCCTTATGGGGTTCGTTGACTTTGTATATCACAATTGTAAGATCCAAATTAGAATCAAAATTCTTGCCCTTGATGTAAACTGTCTCACCCTTTGCATATTGGTTTACGTTTCCAATACCATCTGCTCTAGTTGTCTTAATACTTCCTTTCAAAGCCATACAAATGGGAAGAGCTGATATGGTAATGAATAGAATTATCGCAATAAAAGATTGTAATTTCATATTCATCCACCTTCAAAGTGCCTTGTTTAGTATATAAAGATATTTAAAATGTTATTCATTAGTTTCTAGAATTGATACTAGAATAAATTGAATGCAATATTAGAATAAACAATTTTATTTTTCTATACATATGTGGCTTTTTCTTCTGAAAGGATCTTTCTATAGATGGTAGCAGATGATGTCCATAATAGAAAGATAAACTACATCCTGAACATACTCCAACCTCCCTTCAGCTTATAATTCAGGTAATTCACATGAAATAATGGAGTTGAAGCGCATCATGATGTAGCATGGGCTGCCTGAGGACAAGATGTGTCAGGCATAAACTCCTCCGTGAGCCTTTTGGAGTATTCTCTTCTTTCTGTAAAGATTGTCATCTATGAAGAATCGAATAGAGAAGTTATGCCAAACTTGATGGCTTCCCGCTAGCACTTATATGCCTTCAAAGCTTCCGAGCATCCATCAAGCTCCACTCTGAGCTTTCGCAGAGCCTCCATCCCGATTATGGTTTCTAATATCCCTGGGGCAGTCTCTATAAGGCCATCCTCGAAGAAATCGAGTTCAGGGATCGAGATCGATCCATAAGCTCCTCTGAGCCTCAAACTCCTGCCATCAGCCAGTATGCCTCTCGTTCTGAGAAGCTTCATCTCGTTCAATCTTATCCCATTGAATATCGATGGAGGCACCAACACGAACCCTGAGAAACCCGTGTCTAGGACCGCAAGTAGGAGCTCATCCCCATCTGGAAAGGTCTTGCCAAATACTGTATTATGAACTTTGATTGGGATGTAAGCTGTATGGTCTGCAATTGGCCAGGACATTCTCTTCCTAACCCTTTCCAGCACGATGTCTTGCAGTAGTCCTCATACCAAGTCTCCGCGCTCCTTTCACCTGAGTCGATGACAATATCAGGACACCTCTCGGATCGATTCTTAACTTCGTGAGTTCATTAGCCAGTTCCTTGAGAGTTGATGCCTCTGCAAGCACCCTTTTGCCCCTTACCGCCCTGAACCTCCTAGGGGGCTCAACCATACGATCAATAGGCCTTCTAGAAAGCCAGATGCGAAGAGCCTCCTCGAAAACCCTTGATAGAGCGCCCTTAGAAAAGCCTCCAATGGCGGAGATCCTGTTCCTAACTTGCCTTTCGAGTTCATCATCGATGCTTATCGTTATTATGCCCACGTTTTCTCGGTATATGGTTTTTATATTTAAGTATTTATTTAAATGAATTTTTCTTCTCATTCAGGAATTCAGAAGCGATATGCCCATCCACTAAAAAAGCATTGAGATTTACATAAAGCGATTAAGAGCTATCATGGCTGCCAAGATTCTGATAGCTTGTAACATTCTAATCAGCTTTCTATTTTTAGAAGCTAAATCGGAATTGCCAATCAAAGCTAATGGACCTTAAATGCAGCATGCCATCCCAAGCCTTATCAGCGAGAAGGTAAGGAGTAGACGCGCATCCAAGATGTTCTTCCTGGGACACATGTGCTGGGCATATGCCTTCGGAAAAGCTACAAGCTACCTTACATCCAGGAAGATCAAAGTCCAACTTGCCCTCCTGTGCGGTATCATGCCAGACATCGATTTATTTCTAAATATAGAGCATGGCGGCATAATGCATTCGATCTACTTCTGGATTGTCGCCTACATCCCAGTTCTCCTATGGATAGGGCCAAGGCGCTGTCTGCCCTATCTTGTCTCGACTTTGCAGCACCCTTTGTTTGGAGATTTCATAGCTGCCAAGTACAAGATCTTGATCCCATTCAGCTACGAAGGATTCGGCCTTGGGCTTGGCATTATGTCTCCCATCACTTTATCGTTTGAGTTAGCAGGCTTCTTAATATTCATCATAATCTCGTACTTCACAAAGGATTTGGCACTCCTTTTTTCAATAAACTCCGAGAACCTCATCAGCATACTTCCAGCAGTAGCAATGTTCGTCTCTTATGAATTAATACTGGGGATGGAAGGATGGAGCTATTTTACTCATGTCTTCGAGTTTGCCCAAATGATATTCCTTTTTCTCCTCCTCTCCTCATTTTTCATGGGGCTCTATGAAGAAATATCCAAAATTTATCGGAGATACAAATAAGTTCTTGGACAATGGACCATATGCCCGATATGAAAATATCTCCAGGCTTGTGGTCGTCACAATGATCTTTTCGTTGCTCCCTTATAAATGGCGGCAAGGATCGCTCCCACAAGCCCGATTGGGCCATGTGCAGTATTCGCGAGGTAGGGTTGAGTCTGTGAACTTACCCGACCAATGCCAAGGTGCACCCAACAACGCGGTTGACTAGTCAACAGACAACTGGAAAATCGTAGAATCGCGACTACTGATTCCGAAAAACTATCAATATGGGCAAGTCCATTAGCTTTCCCCTCCAACGCTAATCCACCTTTATGAGCTTAGATGTGTACAGTTGTGCCTTTTCCGGTGGCTGCACGTGGATCTCAAACGGATCCCTTATTCCCGCCTTCCAGAGCTCGAGGTGCACTTTACCCGGCTCTACATTCGTAACTATGAGAACATCTATGTCGCTCGAATACGTGCACATGTTCTCTGCAACTGAGCCAAAGATGTACAATTCAGCCCTACCGTCCAACTTTCGAACCACCTTCTTGATTATTTGTAAGTATTCCTTCAAGTTATCGAATACCTCTCTCCTCCTAATCGCCATTTTGACAATGATTTCATGAGACGTTTCTCATCACCTCTTCTACCGCTATTCTCAGTTTCTCTACTTCTTCTCTCCTGAACTCCCTAACTATGTATCTTGAAGAGATGTACGCATCCTCCAGCATGCCCAGTTCCAAAAGGTATTTGTCAAGTATACCTTTTATGACATCCTTGCGCCTTTCATCTACAATACTTGACAGCACTTCAATGAGTGTTCTAACGCTATGAGTCCGAGGATAATCTACGCCATTCTCCAATAGCCTTGCTTTAATAAACAATTGGAGAGATTGTTCAAGACTGAAAGCCGCAAGACTATAAAAGCCAGCACTCGACTGATACTTTGCTGTCTCTAAGAACTCTCTCGACCTGCTTAGCAGATGTTCTATCTCCTCCTTTCGGGACATCTAATGAACTCGGTAAGTTATATTTACAACATCTTCTATTTAAGATTTCACTCCTCATGAGATATTTTTGCATCTTGGTGTATTTCTGAAGTATTAAGGATATGGTCCATACAGTTTTCCAATGCCTGATTTACTTTCATTATCTTAAATATCGCTTTGTAGTTATTCAACCAGCATCCGAATAAACATGCCCATTTTCTAATTTCAAAATCCTAAGGCTAGAAGGTGACAACTATGGCGTGTTCGTGAAGCGTTATCAAACAGGTCGGAAAGTGCTGGTTTCGATAAAACCATTCCTACAAGAATAAATAAGAAAGCAACAACATGCTTTCTGGTTGCACGCAAAGCGCAGGAAATAACAAACAATTATGACTTAATATTAATCCTTGTAAAGTTGAACCAAGTTAGAAAAAGGGGATGGTGACCTTGCCAGCCGATCTGAGGCGAAAGTATGAACTTTCTTAAGGGTTCTGATGGCATATTGCTTAGGTGGATTACTACTCTTAGAGCAGACAAAGTAGCTGGCAGGGAATCTTATCGTAAGATAATCGATGAACTTGGAAGATCTGAGTAAAAAGTGATAATGTCGGTCGCGGATACTAGGCCTCTCCTTGCATTTGAGCTTCCACTAGATGATTCAAGGATTCAGAGAATAGTCAGGGAAAAACTCTCTTGAAAGCTCCTCAATACAATAGTACTAGAGTTCTATAATGTTGCCAGTTTGAGGATGGGCATTGAAATCTGCGCTTGGATTTTGTTCACTTGCGTGGTTTAATAGCATATATTTCCTTGAGCAGATCTTTTATTTTGCAATTTCCATGACCAGTACCCAATCTTGAAGCGATGGAGCTAAAGGTGGTCTCCACTCACGCGCCTGATCAGGTTCAACTTTGATTGGATCGTGCACCTTCCCGGTCCTAGGGTCGAAATAGAAGGCGCGATATTTTATGCCAGGCTCAATCTCCCTTACCTTGAACCATCCCCAAAGTGCCTGCCCATGCCAAGGCACGTAGATGACCCTCACTTCCTCCGGGATGCCGGCTGCGTATGGCTCGAAGTAGTCCTCCTCACTCCAGTGTGGTTCAACCCACTCGGGATGCGGCTCAAACATCCACCACCTGTAGCTCTCGAGTAGCTTTTTGCCAAGGCCCAGCTCCCTCGAACCTGGCAGCTTGCATGCTTCATCCCAAGGTGTGTCTCCCCATGACCTGCCATGCGGGGAGGGACCGAAGGGCTTCCCCCTTCTGTTGACCTGCCATATCCCGTTCGCTCCGTATGTGTGGCCAGCAGCCCCATTGAGCATGCTCGTCCAGAACATAAGCCTCTGCACGTTTTCCCAGCTGGCTCCCATTATGCCCTCGTAAGTAACCTCCCCAACCAGGACTGGCATCCGTGGCGACCTTGCGATTGAGCCTGTCAAGCTCCTTACCGTGTTTGGAAAGCTGTGCACATCGCTATGTCCTGTCTGGAGCATGTCTATGTCTATGACATTCGTATCTTCTACCATGTTGTGGGCGCAATCGGTTGGGTGTATTGTGATCGGATGGTGGTATGGATCCAGCGACCGCACGTAACGGGCAACGTTTGTCCAGCCAGCTCTGGCTTTGGCCACATAATCTTGCCTATCACTCCACTCCGGGGAGACATAGTAGGGCATCGTTGCCTCTCCAGCAAGGCACCAGACCGTTGGGAAGGCGCCATAACGAGCAACCAAGTTCCTCCAGTGCTTCTTCATTACCTCCTCGCCGGCGAATTTAATGTAGTAGCCCCAAGAACCGACTATGCAGGGCACGAGGCCGCTCCTGACCAACCACTCGATCCTTCGATCGGCAGCATCGAAGTATGCGGGATTTATGCGGGAATAACCAGGCTCCCAAGGAAAACCAGCTTCGTTCGAGCCCCTAGGATCGAATGGGGGCATGTCCGGGTAAAGGCCAGCAACTATCTGTATGACTGTGAAGCCCTTCTTTATTCTGTCCCTGGTTAAAAGTTTGAACTCCGACCACCTGAGCCTCTTCGTGAGCCCCATCCACCATGTGTCCCCAAGCCAGAAGAATGGTGTGCCATCCTCGTGCTCCAGGTACCTCCTATCTTTGCTTACCTTCAAAGGGCCATGCCTGAGGAGTTGGTTCTTGCCCCTGTATTCTATTACCTCGAGGCTTCCAGCTCGGCCATGGAGGCCTTCATTCATCTCGTCCGAGCAAATGGTTTTGAAGTAGTGCCTCCCCACTTTGTTGGAGGCGTAGCGTATCCTCCAAGAGTTTTTTCCAGCCCAGAAGGCGGGAACAGTTCTTTCCGTTCCATCTGGCTCAACGAATACTGCAGATACATCAACATCCGAAAAAGGATTTTCATACTTCTTTTTTGAAAAGAGCTGAAATTCTACAGGAAGATTTTGCTTCGTTCTCCTGAGTGCCATCATCATTCAAGTGGATGCCATGAATATATAGCTCTATTGGGCCAAAATTCTAAAACTTCGATGTCGAATCTCAGTCTCTTAACGAAAAGTGCCAGAGCAAGCTAAGGATATGTATTATTGCTCGTGAAGAAACCATAGAGCGAAGAGAAATCAAAAAAGGGCAAGTAAAATTCACCCGCCCTTCGCATAGATCGAATCTGAACCTTTTAAAATAAAAAATCTTAGCTCGTCCTTTCTAGCCTTTCCCCGTCGAAAATCCATCTAGAGAGTTTATCGTCTCCAAAGACATCAAAGACCCATACTATCTTGTCATTCACGGTCTCAAGGCTGACAAACTCAAACCTGAACCCGCTGGGCATCTTCTCCTGCAGGCCCGATAAACTGGGAACTTTAAGATTGGATACCATGTATAGCGCATTGAGAAGCTGTTCCAGCACCGTCCTACAAACGGGCTCGCTTGCCTTCTTATCTTTCCTCAGAGCAACTAATTGGCTAAAGAGTTCTGCTGGGAACCCCTGAATCGTGGCCAATATTTCCCGATCTGAACATGGGAAGTTGGCGAACTTCTCCAGAGCACGCAACCTTAGGGCGTGCCTCATGGAATGGTAGAAGTGGCTGATGCAAAGATTGAAGGCACCAGCGTAGAGTTCTTCGACTCCAAGGCTTAGGGCTACAAGAGTAGATCTGCGCATACTGTCTCGCGTCAGCTCTGTGAACTTTGGTCGTTGCTGGCTAATTGCTTGGAGCACTCCATCGTCATGGAGGATTCTACTGTCATATGTTAACAACCAAGCCAGAGGGTGGCCCATGTTAAATAGCTCCCTCAGCTGCAGTGTGGTGAGGAACACAAATTCCATACCTGCCTCACCAATGCTGCGTGCCTCTTCCCTCGAAGATTCATCATCCACTATGACGGCGATGTCTACATCGCTGACTCCCTCGACATAGTCTTCAGGCCTTTTTGCAGAGCCGAAAACAGCTATGGCATGAACCTTTTTACCTAAACGAGTCTTGATCCTGGTTGAAATTTCCCTCAACCTTTCTTCTATGCTATCTTGGTTCAGTTCTTCTTCCCTATCCAGTTTTATTCAAAAACTCGGCGCCAATGGATATATGGGTAGCCATGCGCCAAACTGTTGCAGAGCTACCGAATATGTCCAACAACTCGCGCCTCAAAGCATCGATCTCAAGTTTCATCAGTTTCCAATCCACCTCATAAGATAGTTGAAAGGAAGCCGCCTCGATCAAGGTTTGATTATGAAGCCCGCTCTCTCGAAGTTTTCGTCGAACGCCAAAGCAATCCGAGCGCCAATCTTCTCCATCAATGTGAATGATGTGCAGTCTGTGAAGCTCCAGAGCTTCCGTTCTATCTTTGAAGAGCTGCCATGCATCTCTCAGCAGAGTCTCGTCGACATACGCGATAGAAAGCATCCTTGATTTCAGAATTATTTCTCCACATTTTTCTGCAACATCATGTCGTCCTGTCTGGTACAGGATGGTCGTAATGGTTTCATCGAAAATGTAGTCACTGGTCATGAATGTAAAACTGACTCGGCCTTCTCGATAGGAAAACAATTTAGCGCATTGCTCGCTCTCAAACGATATTGCTTTTATATGGCTATGGG
>CAZWAU010000212.1:0-4147 GCA_964631995.1 uncultured Nitrososphaerota archaeon | reverse complement strand
GTCCAGATATTCGTCCACAACGGGAGGATTATCCTTTTGGGTCCCAACTGCATGTGCGAGTATGTACTTTGCCTCTGGTACACGCTCTGCGGCGCTCAAGAGGTCGATCAGCTGCTCCGTTCCAGGCTTCTTTGCAGGCTGTTCTGGCTGTCTCACATTAGAGGTGGATATGTGAACCTGTATTGGCACATCGTAATGGGCTGCCAGACATAAGATCTTCTCTACACCGTCGCTGTTCATCCTGTATCCATGTATGTACTGCAACATCTCGCCAAGTTGCACGAAGCCCCACTCTTCAAAGCATTTGCGCATGACTTTCAAGGACTCATCGAGAAAATTCGGGTTTATCATGCAGCTACCGTATAGGCGATCTGGCGCTCTTCTCACAAGATCATAGATAAAGCGGTTCGCCTCGAGAATCTGGCTTCCGTCCTGCATCATGCGGCTGTAGTAAGGGTCATCGCAGCTGATGATGAAGCGCAGATCCGCCTTGCTCTCATCCAATACCCCTAGAAGGGAGGGCAGGATGTCTTGTCGTTTAGTGCCATCAGGATCATAATTGCTCACATGAATGTGGTTGTCGAACCATCGTTTCATAACCATCCATTTCCTAATATAGGAAGATACTACTTAATGATATATAAACTACGGTTTTCATAGTATCATAAAGTATCGCGCACTAGAATATACGGAACAATTGTTAATATTGATATTTATCTGCCTTCATGATCTAGGGGGAGCTTCTGGCTTCGCTCCTTTGCCTAATCTCCTTGCAGTATTCCCCTTCTTGAACCGAAGAATTGCTGCGGAGAAGCTTTCTGTTTTCCCTTGCGATTCTGTTGTAGGCTGCCAATAACTGACGAGAATAGTTAAAAGATAGAAAAGGACTCCAACCGCGGTATTTAACTATGCCATATAGGTCGGTTAAGATAGTTAACCCGATCGACGGTGCAATCCTGAATAGGCATGATGGCAAGCAGAATTCGAGTGGGCTGGAAATAGAAGTCAGGGGCATTGCTCCATGGAAATCGAAGGTTACGGTCAACGATGTAGAGGCAGATGTTGCAAGGGATGGTTGCTGGTCCTACGATAGATTCTCGTGCAACATTGTACTTAAGGAAAGGGAGAATAAAATAGTTGCTCGCGCTGAGAGTGGAGGAAAGGTAAGCACCGATACTATTACAGTTCTATGGGACAAAAACTCGGTCAAGCGGTATCGCCTATCTACTGATGACAATATTCTCTTCCTGAAGGACCTTGCAGTGAATGCATCAAAGTATCGCTCGATCTTCGACAACGAGTACCTAGGATTCTGGAGGCGAATGCATGATGCTTACGGGACGAAGGTACAGTTCAACATCTACTATCAAACAGATACAATAACGTATGGAGCAGCAGACTTCAATCTCTCAAAGATGCCTGAAAGGTATAAGCCCGAATGGCAGGAAAATGCTGATTGGATAAGACTTACTTTTCATGCGCTTCAGAACGAACCTCCGAACCCGTACATCAGGGCCTCCTATCAGGAGATCTACCATGACTTCTGGTTGGTAACAAGGGAGATTGAGCGTTTCGCTGGAAAGGAGCTGATCAGCCCTTTCACAACCATACACTGGGGAGAAGTTACACTGGAAGGCTGCAAAGCTCTGCGGGACAGCGGCATAATTGGCCTAGTTGGCTACTTCGTCCAGGATCCTGATCTGGGAAAGCCAGTAGTTTCTTACTATCTCGATGATGAGAAGACCAAATACTTGGATGGTCATGACTACTGGAAAGATACAAAGAACGATATAATCTTCATCAAACATGATCTCGTCATTAATACTTTGGAGCCTAGTGACATTCCACAGTGTCTTGACTCGGTCGCCTCCAATCCACACAAATCTGAACTGATGGAGGTCATGATACACGAGCAGTATTTCCAACGTGGATCCCCTTGGTATGAACCTGATGTCGAGGAGAGGGTAATTACTACACTTGAATGGCTAAAGAAAAACGGTTACAAGCCGGTGTTCTATGAGGAGGGCTTTCTTGGTTCGCCTGAATGAACATTATTACAAGATTTATAGCAGATCTATTGTTTGAAGAGCAACTATTTTGAAAAAAAGATAGTATTAGAACGGAAAGAAGAACTTCCAGACACCGATGATGCCGCCAATGAGAACTGCAATCATGCTGCCTGCGACTATGCCAGCTGCAGTAGGGATACCCATGGTCTCGTAAAGCTTGCTTCCGCCAACGCGAAGAGTTATCGTCTTTATAATCCAGGCTACCAAAAATGCAGACCAAAACCCAGCCAGCAGTGAAGAATATCCAATACCCAAGATGAAGCCCACTGGTTCGAATGGGAACCAGACGAAGCGCGCATGCAGATATGTAAACAGCCCAACGATGATGAAGCCAGATAAGATCTGAGATGACTGCGCCAGTCCTGGACCACCAGTAACCCATCCCCCTGCCAGCATCCAGTCGTTCACTATTCCCTGGAAAGGCAACCAGACTCCAATTGCGATCCTGTTCGATCCCAGCGAATATAACATAACGATCATAGAGATCAGACTGAACAATGGCGCTACGATCATAGCCCCTAGTAGGACCTTGAGCACCCCCTTATTGCTCAGCCCCGTCGGACCAGCGATACGATATGATGCAAAGGCCGAGCATGAGGTTCCGTACCAGGTGCCTCCCATGTACCACTGCATCGTCTGGGGCATGTTTGAGAACACCCACTCCTTTGTTGGTGGACTTGGAGCGGCTCCCTGCCAGAATGTCAGCTTGCCCAGCAGAGGGCCAAGGTCCCTCGAGGACTCGTTGGCCCACACCCCCGTCATGCCCCATAGGCGCGAATTGAAGAAGAACGTTATGAATGCAGTTATTGGTACGAAGATTGCAGTTGGGCCAGCTCCCAGAGCTAGAAGAATAGCCATTAGAACTAGGAAGCTTATCACTAAGAGGATATATGATCCCCTATAGCTCATGGGTTCGTTTTTCTGAGTATCTATGAGCTTGCCCCTGCCCATCGCTGCCCTGACGGTTTCGAATAGATAATCCCTCGTGATGAGTAGCTGAATAATTGTGAAAGCGATCATGCCTCCGCTAACAACGGCCGAGAGAGACAAAGGCGGATCATATAGCACATTAGGGTGGCACCAGATCTTGCCGCATACTCCTGTGTTCTCCGTTATGCCTGTGTAGTAGCCCACGATGTAAAGGATCTGCGTGACCACTAGATAGACTAGATACCAGAACCAAGTATTGAACAATACCGTCAGCGGAACTAGATACGCTATGGCATAGACAGTTATCTGCTTGTTCATATTGGTCAGGCCTGCGATCGGGGCCAAGGCAGGAAATGCAGTTGGAAGGGCAGATCCACCGTGGGCACACGTATTAACTCTCCATCCGAAGAAGTCCGGGAACCATGGAAAATAGGCTCCGAGCATGACAGTGCCCTGGTAGAACAGTCCTATGGCCACTCCTATTAGGAAGGGTTTCATTCTGCTCGTTATCTTTAACTGAGTTCCCGAAAGCTGGGTGTCAATGCTAATGAGTTCGTTTATGGCCATAGCATGTGGAAACGGTACCTTCTCGATATCGATCCACTGATGTCTAAGTATATTTGTAAAGGAAAGCAGAAAGACGGAAATCGTCACATCGAATAACCACCAGAACAAGATAGGCGCGATCCATGCATCCCAGGGGATCGGAACTCCTCCGGCAATGATCTGCTTGCAGATTTCTGTTGGTGGAGCCATCCAAGTTGGGATGATGTCCATCGTAATTTCCGAATAAGAAATTCTATCTGCGTAGAAGACACGACCAGGAAAGCACCAAGGCTGAGGGCCGAGGTAGAAGCTAGTCGCCATGGAAGCCACATAGAGGCACACGAGGTTTACAGGGGTTATCTTGTTCCTTAGAGGGCCAATCCTCGTGAGTGGAGCTATCAGCAACATAATGATCCACGGGGAAGATTGGAGGAAAATAAAGCACGTTAGGCTCCCCAGATTATACTGGGAGAAAAAGGGGAATGCAGGCAGGACTGACATCCAAGCAGGTCCTATGAATGCAAGTATGGCGGCAAAAATTGTCGTCCAGATCCAAGGTATTTTCTCTACTTCTTTTTCAGTAGTTTTCATATATCCTATCC
>CAZWAU010000211.1:0-3024 GCA_964631995.1 uncultured Nitrososphaerota archaeon | reverse complement strand
GGCGAGGACTACGCCCGCGAATAGCTTGATCCAGTACAATGGTCTTATGCCCTCAACAGATATTCCTCCGAAGCTAGTGATCGTCAAGGCAGCCAAAGTGGGTGCCAGAAGAGATGGTGTGGCGAATGCACCATCGCATATGCCCTTGCAGGCAGACCTATCCTCATCCTTCAGAGAGACATCGCAGATTGTAAGGCAACTTCCAACTGTAACTGCTATGCTCGACAGGACCATAGCCGGAATTATCATGACCCAATCCTTGGCCAATGCAAACGACAAAGTTACGAATAGTGAAAGGCCTATGCCCGCAAGGAAGATCTTCCTCAAGCTATACTTATCTTGGATCCAGCCGAATGGAATGGAGATAGCTGTTCCTGCTATGTTGGAGATACTATTCACGAACCCGAGCTGGACAGGATCGGCGCCAAGACCACTTATGTAGATGTTGTTATAATCTGCTGTGAGACGCTCAAAGAACCTGTTTGCCATGGAGCGGATCGAAACCAGTTTCCAGTTCCTGCTTTGCCTCCTCCACACAGAAATCGAATTTATTGCGTTCTTGAACATTGACTCGCAACCTTTTAATTGCATCGGCCATTCTTCTTTCTCATATACTTCTCGATAGCAGATACAACATCTTTCCTAAGCTTGATAGATCTCCCGCTTGCCAGAAGAGGAAGAACGTAGATCTTGTGCGAATCCTCTGGATCGGAGAACAGAACTATCTCGCTGGTGGAATCTACTATCCTGAATGGATATTTCCATTCGACAACGCGTATCTCGATCATATTTCCGAACTGGTCGTAAATCTCCTCCTTTCTACTCTCTTTCTCCATAATGGCGAATCCTTCTGAGGTGCAAATCTCTTTCAGCATATCTGGATCTAGGTTATCTTGGAACGTGATGCTGAAGCTCTCGAACGTCTCCCTCATGACCTCCCTAATGCCAAGAGGCAACTCGCCAATATATTTCGCCTTCAAGCGGGGGGCATGAAGGAGCGTCTGCAGGATCTCTAGCAATTGCATATTCGATCGATGGGTAGTCTATCTGGAAAACGTAATAAATACTGTCCTTAACCTTGGTGCTCGAAGAGGTGGAGGGCATGAAACAGGTTGGTGTTGGAATAATTGGATCGCAATTCGAGGCGACCATCCACGCTGAATCCTTCAAGAGCGTCCCAAATGCCAAGGTCGTTGCAGCTGCATCCCCGACCGAGGCGCATGTGAAAGAATTTACCAAGAAATATGGTATACCGAAGTACTACACTAACTACAAGGACATGCTCAAGCTGGACGAGGTAGAGCTTGTAACTCTGGCACTGCCGAACTACCTTCATGCGCAGGCGACGATAGATGCTGCCGAGGCTGGAAAGCACGTTGTCTGTGAGAAGCCCCTGTGCATGAACCTGAAGGAAGCAGATGCGATGATCGATGCATGTAAAAGGAACGGTGTTAAGCTGATGTACGCCGAGGAGCTGTGCTTCGCCCCGAAGTATGTGAGGGCAAAGCAGCTTGCTGACGAGGGGGCCCTTGGCAAGGTGTACCTCGTAAAGCAGTGCGAGAAGCACTTCGGCCCACACTCAGACTGGTTCTGGGACGTAAACCGGTCAGGTGGTGGGGTCCTTTTTGACATGGGCTGCCACGCTTTCGAGTTCATGCGTTGGTTCTATGACAAGGCCCCTGTCGAGAGCGTTTATGCCGATATGGATACGCATGTACACGAAGCACTGACCAAGGGCGAAGACGACAGCATTGCGATAGTCAGATTCCAAGGCAAGAGGAAGGGTTTGGCCGAGGACAGCTGGGCCAAGAGGGGGGGTATGGATGACCGAATCGAGGTTTTTGGTTCAGAAGGAGTTGTATACGCTTACCTCCACATGGGCATCGCGCTTATCACGTACAGTGAGAAGGGATACGGATATGCTGTCGAGAAGGCTCCTTCAACAAAGGGATGGACATTCACGATATACGAGGAGCTCTGGAATTACGGATTTCCGCAAGAGATGCAGCACTTCGTAAATTGCGTTCAGAGGGACGAGAAACCGATCGAAACCGGTGAAGATGGAAAGGCAACACTTGAGATATTGTTGGCAGCGTATGAATCAGCAAGGACTGGGAGGAAAGTTCAGTTGCCATTCAGACCCTCGGTTCAAAAGCCTATCGATCTCTGGTTGAAGTAGGCAGGACCGAGGCGATTCTCTTCTATAGCACCTAGGAATTAAAGGCAAAGCGTTGACGTTCTTCTTTTGAATAGAGAAGGTTTGCCGGGAACGAATAATCCTATATAGTTGCCCAGAAGGTTTGCCGCTAGGAGATAACCATTGAACAAGGTTCGATTTGGAATCGTTGGCGTTGGTGGAATGGGCTCCGGCCATGCAAGCACGATGAAGAACATAGAGGAAGTTCAGCTTACAGCTGTTTCTGACGTTGACAGGAAGGTATGCGACCGTGTTGCAAGCGAGTACGGCGTAAAGGGATTTACAGACTACGAAGATCTCGTCGATAGTGGTTTGGTTGACGCAATCATAGTTGCGACTCCGCACTACTTCCATCCACCAGTCAGCATCTATGCAATGAAGAGGAAAATCCATGTTCTATCGGAAAAGCCGATCGCAGTCACAGTAAAGGAGGCGGATGAGATGGTGGCTGCGGCGAAGGCAAACAAGGTTAAATTCGCCGTAATGTACCAAACTAGGAGCACACCAGAATATCAGGCAGCAAGAAAGCTCGTGAACGAAGGAAGGCTAGGGACGATATACAGGACGATGTGCGTTGACTCCGGCTTCAGAAGCCAGGCCTACTATGATTCGGCAGCTTGGAGGGGGACCTGGAAGGGAGAGGGCGGCGGCGTTCTGATAAATCAAGCTCCACACAAAATAGATGTTTTCATGTCGTTGGGAGGGTTGCCGAGCAAGGTTCTGGCATGGACGAACACGCGACGACACAAGATCGAGGTGGAGGACGAGGCTTCTGCGCTTCTCAGCTACAAGAACGGGGCGATAGGTTATTACCATACAAGCACGAC
>CAZWAU010000210.1:0-4238 GCA_964631995.1 uncultured Nitrososphaerota archaeon | reverse complement strand
ATTTACGCCCTTCGGTTCTGCCCTCACAGCCCTGACAGATTCTTCAGCGTCCTCGACCGTCCTGATGTCGGCGAAAAGAACATTTTGTATTCCGGCAGCTAAGGCCCTTTCTGCGATATATGTCCTGGGCTCCTGGTCGATCTTTATCATAGAAGATATTCCGACTAGTTCTGATGCCCTTGCCAAGTTTTCGAAGTCGTAAAGGTCGTAAGGAGCATATTCGCTCACGAACTCCACATAGTCGAAAGCTCCAGTATAGCCGATGAGCTCCGTTATGGCTGGCCAAGCGATCAGGACACGCGTTCCGATAGTCGGGGCGCCCCTCTTCAACAAACTCCTGAGCCTGTTTTCCCTCATATGATGCATACTCCTTTCTCTGCACCTCAAAGAAGGGAGCATATAAGCTTCTTCACATACATTACGATTTTTGGCTAGCCAAATGAACGATTGGAAGTTCAGTGGGTATCGGTCAAGCGAGATGCCGCCTCTTTCAATTCTAGAATAATGAAGCTTTGCTGTCCTGTTCTCAATCCACCTCTACGAGACGGTAATCCATCTTTCCCAAACCGAGCCTTTCGCACGCTGCCAACCCCTCCCTCCAATTAACGTTTGGGAAGAATGCCCTGAACTTGTCAGTTCCAGGTTCGAGCGCATTCACCTCCTCGGCTCTCGAGCCAGGGATGCCAGGAGCACTGTTGACAAGATCTGCCGAAAAGGTATCAAGCGCTACTGGATCTGTAGAGGCCGCTATTCCCTGATCGGGCACTATTGGTGCGTCCGACCAGCCTTGCTCACCATGCTCGCAGTCGCACAGCCAATCAACCTCCAGGAGGAAGTTTACAAAAAATACGTTCTCTGCCCCAACAACCTTCACAACTGCCTTAGCCATCTCGGCAAGCCTTCTCTGGCACTCTGGAAGGTCTTCCCTTCTCCTGGCCATTATCGCGCTTGCCCTGCACTTCGCCATGCAAGCAAGGCACCCTATGCAAAGGGTATGATCTATTTCCAAAGTATCGCCAGACACCTTTATGGCGCCATTCGAAGGGCAAACAGCAAGGCACTCGTTGCAGAAGTTGCACTTTTCCTGAATGATCTTTGGCTTGTTTTCGTAGTGGAACATGTACTTGCCTTCCTTCGAAGATAAGCCAATAGCTATGTTCTTTACAGCTCCACCAAGGCCAACGATCGCATGCCCCTTAAAGTGGGCCAAACCGATCAGGAAGTCCGCCTCGCTTAATGCACCTGCTAAAGAGACCTCCTCAGACGACATGCTGCTTGATTCGACCCTTAATATGTCCAAGCCGCGCTCGCCATCTGCAATCATGATAGGGGCATTCAGAACCTCGGGTGTGAATCCGTGCGAGGCTGCAACTTTCAGGTACTTTTCAGCCGTACCTCTCGAATCCAGCAGCCCCATCCCAGTTGTCTCGACCACAACCGGATTCCCGCCAAGAGACCTTACGATATCGACGACCTTTCTTACAAATATGGGCCTCAAGTAACGTGTCGTAAGGGGCGCGCCCATGTGGCATTTTATGAAGACCTTGTCATTTGGCGATATCATACTAGGCAAACCGGAACTGTTTACAACTCTATCCAATTTTTCAAGCAAACTTTCGCTGCTTTTTCTTGATCTGGCATTTGTAAAATAGACGAGCGACATCGGTTTGGACCTTCCTTAATGCTTTATTAAGCATTTCATCTCCTTTGGCAAATCTATCTGCAGGAACATGCTAAATTATGCGGGTGAAGATCCAAACAATGGATCACCTAAATCCCCAGAAGCTTTTCGAGATTTTTGTGGAAAATGTTCTCTAATGCCCCTTCAGGGAGGTTAAAGCTTTCCAGGAGTGACGCGTGCACCTCCTCCGGTGTGAAAAGATCATCCAAATCTGTTCCGTACAGTATTTTCCCATGGAGCATCTTGAGAAAATTTTGGGCAAACTGTCGGTCCCGGTTCAAGGCGTTATAGCCGGATCCAGCCGACAGATCGCCATAAACATTGTCGTAGTCGCTCAGGAGTTGGACAGTTTTCCCAGGTTCCTTCACCAGACCCTTCGGATATGGCTCCGAAGCGGGTTCTGCTGAAATGCGGCTCCACCAGCCAGGTCCATGCATGATAAAGTCGACATCACCGTGCTCCCTCGCAGCTCTCTCGAAACCATCCAGTTCTTGAGAATCCATCGCACCGTATGTCTCAGCCTCCCCATATGCCAAGTGTATCAGGATCGGTATCCCGAGCCTTCCACAGATTCTATAGAGCGCCATATTCAGCTCATGGTCGATTGGCAACTTCGATGTGTGCTCCCCGAACCCCTTGCAGCCCATTTCGACATACCGGGCGATCCTTTCCTCAAGGCACTGCTCCCTGACCTCGACAGCGCAAAATGGCATGAGGCGATCCGGATACTTTCTGCAAGCTTCTAAAACGTACTCCGTAGGCATTACAGTATCGACATTCCAGCTTGAAAGGGGCAAAACTACTGCTCTTGAAGTATTCAGGTTGTCCAGGTAAGAAATCAGTGCATCCAACGTGACCCTGCTCCATGGTGAGTTTTTGTTTATGACATCGCGATAGTAGCCAAGGTGCGTGTGGCAATCAAACATCCTGCGTGGCAAATCACTCACTATCTGTTACATTTAAACCCGGTTCGTGCAACACACCCTATAAACACCTTTTGGATATCAAGCTGGATCGAATATAGATACTTTCTCTCAGATAGTTTGCTGTTCACCAAGCTGAGACATCGATGCCCAACTCACTTCCAAGTTCCAAAAGCTCTTTCCATGTCTCTTCCTCCACGTAAATTCCCTCCTTTGTTCTCCTTGCTTCCTCTCTTGCTTCCGGTTCACCTGGAATCAGAATTTCGTAAAAGCCCGGGGCTTTCCTAGATCCTCGAACCTTTCTTATGAGTTCGTCTACCTCCTTCTTGAATTCGTCCACATCCCTGAAATGGGATACGTCCATAGCACCCAAGATTACGCCGTTTCCATTTTTGAAATTTGGACTTGAGGCATATCCAGTTCCTGTTAGGATTCCTGCCAACACATCTATGATTAGAGCCAGCCCGAACCCCTTGTACCCAACAGCCCCACCCAGAGGAAGAATCGATCCACCTTCAAAGTAGTCTTCGATGTTCACCGATGCTCGTCCGTCCTTGTCCAATATCCATCCTTCCGGAAGATTTTCGTGTCTCTTTCGCTTCACCATCAGTTTTCCCTCAGCTACTACGCTTGTTGAGATGTCCAGAACAATTGGTTTCTCCTCAAGCGCTGGGATTGCCACACTGAGGGGGCTCGGGTTAAACAGCCTATCAGCACCTCCGAATGGCGCGACCCTTGCAGGCCCATTACACATCACGAATCCGATCATCGAATGGCCTAGCGGAATCGATGAGTAATCTGCCAGGCGTCCAATGTGGTTGCAATTGAAGATTGCAGAGATGCATATCCCGAATTCCTTTGCTTTATTTATTGTTTTTTCCATCGTTCTCCAAGCTGCCACCTGGCCGAATCCCCAGCACCCATCGATGAGCATCGTCGCGCCTCCATCTTTGACAACTCTGATCTCAGCCGCAGGATCTAGAGCCTTCTTCCTAATCCTTTCAACATATTGAGGCACCCTTATGATGCCATGCGAATCGTGCCCAACGAGATTGGCCTTGACGAGCAGCTTTGCTACGAGATCGGCATTCCAATATGGTGCACCCAATTTCTCAAATGTCTGGAATGCGACCTTCCACAATTTTTCCGGCGTCTTTATAGGCATTGTTAGCGCATATTGCTCTAAGCCAATCTTAAGCTTTGGGTTTCGCTCCAGTGGGATGATACTCATAACATATGAAAACTTCGATTCTCCCACCGTTAGAAAAACAAAGCCTTAGAACAGAGTCACCCATACCCCATGTTGCTGATTTTGGACGCGCAGATGCTTCTGACCAGCCCCTATGAATCCATGAAAAATATAAGTTCCGAATGTGCAACCTTGGTAGCAGGTCTAATAGGAAGGACATATAGGTAACTTGCTCAACTCGAGCCAGCCGGGACCTGGATTGTCAAAGCCTTTGGGGATTGGCGTTATCGGATGCGGAAATATGGCAACTCACCTCTCGAACATTTGCCTAAAGATGCCAGATGTTAAGGTCGTTGCAGTGTACGATTCTGTTGAGGAACAGGCCAGTAAACTGGCCTCGCAAATGAAGTGCGTTCGCTGCGCAAAAACATCTGAACTATTCGAA
>CAZWAU010000209.1:0-12521 GCA_964631995.1 uncultured Nitrososphaerota archaeon | reverse complement strand
CCATTATAGAGTTCTGCATCGGAGTTGCGGTCAGAAGAAGAGTCATCTTTCTGTGCAATGTTTGAAGCAACCTGTGGTTTTCGGTGGAGGCGTTCCTAAGTCGGTGAGCCTCATCAACCACAACCAAATCCCAATCAACCTTTCCGATCTCGTTCCTGTACCGGGGCTGCTTCGCTGTGTCGATAGAGCAAACGATCCTAGGGTTGGCTTCCCATATGTTTCCGTACCTCTTTCGCAGATCCGACCTGACCTTTGCATCGTAAATAACAAACCTCTCTCCAAACCTGCTCTCCATCTCCTGTACCCATTTATTGAGCAGTGCCGATGGCGCCAAAATCAGGACCCTCCTCGCCCTTCGTCTGCAAGTAAGTTCCTTCAACACCATCCCAGCCTCTATGGTCTTGCCAAGCCCCACCTCATCGGCCAAAAGGGCGCCCCTTTTACACTCAGCTAAAACTTTGCAAACTACGCCTACTTGGTGCGGATAAAGTGTCGCCCTAGAAGCAAGAACCGAGTAAGCGTACTCAGCACCCCTAGAGAGCGAAAGATACTCTGCCTGGATCCGGAGAGTAAAAAGGCAGGTATCTTCAAACTCCTCGTTCTCGAACTTTTCGAGGATTTCCCCTGCGGGAGAGAAGAGGAACTTTGGGGCCCATAGATTGTCCTCAAGTTTTTGTTGCGAATCAAGGCCTGATGACGTCTCTTCCTGCAGCATGGAGCCCTAACCTTTGTTGCTCCTTCCCTAATGCTGCGCCAACCTAATTATGTGCTCCTAAGAAGAAATCATTAGCAAGCTACTGATCGCTGGGGTTGTATTATTCTGGGAGCGCTACTGTATTCCAAAGATGCGCAAAACCATTACCAAGCAACTGATTCGATCCTGAAGTATACCGTGTAGCTGCAGTCACCAAGATCGCAATCAAATCCGCCACAGAACCATCCTTTGTCGATGTATTGGTGCCACTCTTGGGTTGTCAAGTACAGCTGCCATGCTGGGTATTGGTCATCCGGATCTATGTCGTCGTATTCCCAGGCTTCGATTCGGAGCTCCACATCCCTGGCGTAATTTATCAAAGTGTTGAAGTATTTGTTCCAATCTAGTGAACCCTGCCCATCGCATGGCCAGCATCCCTTGGGAGGGAGACCAATCTTTCCACTTCCAGGATATACCTCCTTGGTTGGATAAAAGAAGTCGCCGCAGAAGCTCTTGATGTATTCCTCACCTGCACCCCTCGGCCACGGATCGTAATCGATGTCGTAGCATATTTCGTCGACGAACACAGTCAACTTATAGATGCCTTCTCCAGCAGAAAAGGTTGCCATATCGCTTTTGCAAGCGACAACGGATGTGAATTGTGAATGTAGTAGGTCATCCGGTGAAACTGCCACATTGAACGGGGTGGTTTCGCTATCAAGATCGATGCCCAGGACATGCTTGTACGCGCCCCAAGCTGCCTCTGAGCAGTAGTAACCAGCTATGCCGGAAAATGGATTCTTCTCTGTGGCTAGTTCCTGCTTGCAAGTCCAACCCCAATCGTAGGCCGGGCCGACAGGGTAACCGTCCTTTCCACCGGATAACTGCGATTTCAAGAAATCAACGACGGCCTCACGTTCTGCTGCAGTAAGGGGGATTCCATCAGGTTTCAGAACCCTTAGTACGATTGACTCCTTGGCTTGACTTACTACCGTCTCGAAAGTATCATAACCAATTCCGTTGCCCGCTTTTTCGCTTTTCGTGGAGTGTATAACGTAGTCGGTACCAGGTTCAATCCAAACCTTATTCGTACGGTCCCAGATTTGTTCATCTGGATGCACTTTGCCACAATAGATTGCGGTATGTTCATAAGTTCCAACAAAAAAGTTGACGATGGAGGAATCGATGCTGCCCAGCAATATTATGTCACCTGGCAGTAGCCCTTCAGGATCAATTTCTTTTGTGCCACTTGAAGGATGGGCTTTGATATGATCAACATCAGTTCCCAACCCCAAGAGAACCAGGCCAATAATTAAGAGGAATATGACTTTCAATAGACTCTCCTTGTACTTCGTAATGAATTGAAAAGAAATAAAGTTTTTCCTCTGAGAATATGGCGACCTACGTCAAGAGTATAGGATTAGCAGATGGCTTATCGAAGGAGTCTAAAAGATTAGGGGATGTCTCAAAGTACACAAGGAGGGAATGGAGCATGTATAAAATTTTGAAGGTGTATTCCGCTTCTGTAACATTGAAATGGAATCTTCGGTTGAGCTTCACAAAATATAGTATGGCATAATTATGTTCTTTTCGAAAAACCTGATTGCAAGCTACTGAACATTTAGTTCATATTATTTGGAAGCTGCCACTAGATTCAGATTTGGATTTTTATTTGGAGTTGAGACGCTATTGAATCGATCCTTAAATACGCTTCGTAGCTACCAAGTGCACGACCTATCGACCTCAGCTTCGTTTGAAATGTTGGTACCAATTCGAGGATTATAAGCTGAATTTAGGTCAAGTTGTCACCTTAATCGATTTCACAATCTTTCCAAGCATCGATGTATTATTTTTAATTGCCACGTTCTACAGAGCTTAGAAATCATCGTACAGTATGTAGAGCAGAATGATGAACACTGACCTTTCATACAAAGAGCGGATGCCATGCTATCTCATATCATAGGGCAGAAAATTATTAAAAATTTGAATTTGAAAGTGCTCCATTCCCTCAATAGTGAAGATCTTTGGATAGAATTTCTCTAGAATTGACTTTTACAAGAATGCATGGAACCTTTTATAAGATCGGAGGCGATCGGGATGACCATTGGTTTGAGGCCTAACTTCGAGGCCAGGACAAGCGCTTAAGGTTAGAGATTTTGCCAGAAATGCCTAGTTAAGTTCCTTCTCGATATTCATTACCGTTTGAGGGAAATGGTTATGCCCGCCCTAGTAGGCCATTGGTGGGAAGGGCGCTTGAGGATAATAGCCGGACCTACCTCCACTGCATTGAGCAGGAGAGTGGCCGAGCTTCTCCATTTGAGGATCGTCGATGTGGTCCAAAAGACATTTCCCGACGGGGAGAGTTACGTCAGGCTAGCAGCTCCAGTTGGCGGAGACGAAGCGATGGTAATTCAAACTCTGTCCAGACCCCAAGATACGTCGATCATCCAGCTTTTGCAGATCATATCTGCTGCAAAGCGATATGGAGCAACAAAGGTGATAGCGGTCGTTCCCTACTTTGCATATGCAAGGCAAGATAAGAGCTTCCTCGAAGGCGAGGCTGTAACTTGCATGCTGCTTTCAAACCTCATAGAGGTGGCAGGTGCGCAATCTTTTCTCACAGTCGAGGCTCACAGCAGTGATTCGATGAGTTATTTCACAATTCCAACTAAAAATATAGGTGCAGCACCCATCATCTCTGAGAAGTTGAGAGAGATGGGGCTTGAAGGTGCTTCCGTAATCGCGCCAGATCAGGGAGCGCTCGAAAGGACCCGTTCATTGGCAAATTTCCTTTGTGGGGAAAGTTTTTCGGTCAAAAAGCAGAGGGACAGAGTGACCGGAAAGGTCACAGTTACCGAAAGCGATTTTGATGTCTCAGGCAAGAACGTTGTCATATTCGACGACATAATAAGCACTGGTGGAACGGTCATCGAGACCATAAAGGCGGTAAGGAGGCAGAATCCCGCTAGGTTGGTTGTCGCTTGCGTCCATGCACTTTTGGTGGAAGATGCTTTTGAAAGAATATTAGAAGCTGGAGCTGAGAGGATCGTTTCAACCGACACCTTGCCATCCAAAGCTGACACTGTTTCAGTGGCGCCCCTGATTGCGGAGGAGCTGTCCCGTTCTGCCTGAGGAACTTTTTATTTTACTCGCTGGCGAAAACGTGCCACTATCGCTGTCCGAGTTTAGGGCTTCTTGCGAGGCCGAGGGTGCTGAGCATGAGATTATCGATCATTATAAAAAGCTCTTAAGGATTCGAGGCGACCCAGAAAAAGTTGTAAGATCTGCTCAAAGGTGTTCCTTCTCAAAGTATGTCTGCAAAGAAGTTGCAAGGCTTCCTTGTTCGCCTGCAGATGCATTGCCAAAGATTGAAGGGATTCCAATCGAGGTTCGGCCTGATGAAACTTTTCTTGTGCGTGCGCAAAGGATCGACATGGCTGGAAATAGCTTAGATGTTCCAGTTTGGGAGAGGATTTTGGGACAACAAATCCATACGGTAACAGGTGCAGGGGTTGATGTCAAAAATCCTAGGAGGGAATTTCAGCTCGTTGTCTGTCCTACTGGGGCCTACCTCGGAGAGGTTATCTGGAGGGCAAGAAAGGGGAGGTTTCTGCGCAGGTCTCCGAAGAATAGGCCATTCTTCTATGCCGCAACGTTAACCCCCGGGCTTGCTGCTTGTATGCTCAACCTTGCAAGGATAAGGAGTGGGCAGACCGTCCTCGATCCTTTCTGCGGATCTGGAGCAGTTCTCATCGAGTGCTCCTTGATGGGCGCCCTTCCGCTTGGTGTTGATATAGCTAGAAGGATGGTTAGAGGTGCGATGAGAAACTTGAAGTGGGCAGGTGGCTACTGGCTCGGGCTGATCGTAGGGGATGCAAGGAAGCTTCCCTTTAGGCAGGTCGATGCGATAGTGACAGATCCCCCCTACGGCAAGCTCTCTTCGACATGGGGCGAAAGGCCCGAGGCATTGTTTTCAGCCCTCCTGATGACCGCTTCCGATGTGCTGCGAAGCAAAGGTTTTCTCGTGACCCTTTCTCCATTGAAGGTTGGCATCGAAGAGATGGCAAGGAAAGCAGGGCTCGAGTATGTAGAGTCTTACCCCATACGCATTCATAGACGAATGATTAGGGAGCTTGCTGTCTTCAGGAGCTGAGCAAGCGATTGAAAGGAAGACTTGTTTTCCTAGGAACATCGGCAGGGATTCCAACCCAACAGAGAGGGTTGCCTTCGATAGCGCTCAGGTGGGGCAGGGACCTGCTCCTTTTCGACTGTGGAGAAGGAACCCAGAGGCAGATGGTGATCGCCGGTATTGGGTTCGGCAGGACGGTAAGAATCTTCGTCACCCACATGCACGGTGACCATGTGCTAGGCTTGCCAGGTCTTCTCATGACGATGAGCCTCATGAACAGAAAAGAGAAGGTGGAGCTTTTCGGTCCCCCAGGCCTCGATAGGTTCGTCAAGTCTATGTTGCCCTCCGTGAGGCTTGGACTTACTTTCGATGTCATCGTCACTGAGATAGAAGGTGAAGGAAAGGTCTTAGGTGGAAGTGGCTACTCTATTTTCTCGGAAAGGGCGGACCACCACGCTAACAGCCAGGCGTACGCATTCGTGGAAGACTCCCGAAGAGGCAAGTTTGATGCAGAGAAGGCGAAAAGCCTTGGCATTGGAGAAGGGCCATTAAGGTCGGTCCTAATCAAAGGAGTAGATTTGAAACTCCCCAATGGGAGGGTGGTAAAGCCTTCAGATGTTATTGGACCTCCCAGACAGGGATTCAAGATGGTTTACACAGGTGACACAAGGTACTGCGAGCGTATAGTCAAGCTTTCCCAGGGAGCGGACATGCTGATCCATGACTCAACATTCGACGAGTCCCGTAGCGACGAGGCTGAAAAAACATACCACTCAACTTGCGTCGATGCCGCCAAGACAGCATATGAAGCAAAAGCGAAAAGACTGTTCCTCTTTCATATAAGCGCGAGGTATCGGGATCCAACCTTACTCCGTATGCAGGCCAAGAAGCACTTTCCGAACGTAGAGGTCGCAGTAGATCTTGCTTCCTTTGAGATACGCTAGGCGATGCTTCGAACTATCTTCTCGATATTAGCATCTAGATCGCTGATTTTACCATCGTTGATGAGCATAAAATCGGCGAGCGCAAATATTGTACCTAGTCCAACGCTAAGCTCAACCTCATCTCTCAGCTCAAGAGCCCTGATATCCTTAGGAGCATCCTTCCTTGGCCTCCTTCGAAGCCTCTCGAATCTAAGTTTCCTTGGGCAGAAAATTCCAACCAAGATCACGTGGCCAAGCTTCCTGAACCTTCTAACCTCGGCAGGGCTTCTCACACCATCTATCACGACGACTTTTGATCCAGTCTCGAGCACCAATGGAATGCAAAGATCTGCCACAACAGCATCTCCCCTCTCCCTTCTTAGTTGGAGCATCAACTTCCTCATGTTCCCTATGCTGGGCTTGATTCCTCGTAACTCCGCCTCCCTTCTGACAGCATCACCCATAACGATGATGGGAAAACCGAAGCTGTGCAGCTTCGAGGCTACAGTCGATTTGCCCGATCCTGGAAGGCCGACAAGCCCTATAATGCTAATTTCTCTCTTGCCTCGAATCCTTTGGCAATAGCTTGCTATTTTCGAAGGCATTCCTCGATGGCCGTTAGAGCTCTTCGAAATGCCTTATAAGCAATCCTTGGCCTTAAATAGAAGCTAGGCAATATGTGTGGGGGGTTTCGGCTTTGTCGATAAGATGCTTCGTCTCGTTCGATATCGAAGATCCGATGGTAAGGACAAAAGTTGAATTTTTGCAAAAAGAGCTGCTGTTGACACACGCTGACTTGAGGCTTGTGAATCCAAAGGCGATACACCTGACTCTCCTTTTCCTTGGTGATGTTGAGGAGCCACTTACGAAAGAGATCTGCAAGGTCTTGAGGGGAAGGGAACTTGCTTCTAAAAAGATCAGGCTGGAGGGGCTCGGGCTATTCCCATCGGCCAGCAGACCAAGCGTTGTCTGGCTTGGGATAACTTATGGCACTGAGGAATTGAATGCTGCTGCAGACAGGGTAGCGTCCCTGCTAAAGCCATTTGGTTTCGCTCCAGAGGAGAGGGGGTTCCAAGCCCATGTTACGATCGCGAGGGTGAAATCTGGAAGAAACAGGGAGAGGCTCGTGGAAAAGGTGAGAGAGCTGAGCAAGGAGCCTATAGGAGAGGTTACGACCTCACCTGCCAGGCTCAAAAAAAGCATCCTGACTCCAAAGGGTCCAGTATACGAAACACTCTGCGAGGCGGAACAATGAAGTCGCTTCAGGAATTACTGGAAGAGGTCAAAGTTCGCGTAGTCCCGACTGAAAGGGAAAAGGAAAAAGTACTCACAAAAGTGGAAAAAGTAAGATTGAGATTGGAAAGAGCCTTCTCAAAACTTCCTTATCCTGTCGAGGTCCTTCTGCAGGGATCTGTAGCAAAGGACACATGGCTCAAGGGGGAGATGGACGTTGACATATTTGTCAGATTTAGCCCTGAGCTCGACAAGGAAGAGATAGCTTCTATGACGATCTCGACGGTCAAGAAGTTATTTGGTGAAAGAAGGTGCGTCGAGAGATATGCAGAACACCCGTTCGTAACCGTTCGATTGTTGGAAATGAATGTTGATGTGGTGCCTTGCTATCGGTCCGAAAAGGGCGAATGGAAATCTGCAACCGACAGGACGCCTTACCACACCGATTTCGTCCTTTCGAAACTATCGAAGGAAGAGAAAAACGAAGCGAGGCTTATCAAACGGTTTGCAAAAGGGATCGGAGTCTATGGTGCTGAGATAAAGGTAGGTGGATTCAGTGGACTGCTTTGTGAACTTATGGCTCACCACTTTGGATCTTTCCTGAAGATGGCAGAGGCAATGGCTCGACTCAGGTTGCCACTTCTTATAGATCCAATGAAATATTATGAGGGAAGGGAGGATGAAGCGCGAGATGCATTCGGTACAGGTTTTATAGTTGTGGATCCGATCGATAGGAAAAGGAACGTCGCAGCAGCCGTCACACAGACGAAGCTGAACGAGATGGTAGTAGCGTCAGCGGCTTTCTTAAATGGTCCGAGCATCAGGTTCTTTTTCCCAAAGGTTAAAGATCTAACATTGGGGCAACTGAAGCGCAAAATCTTGGCTGAGAAGAGACAACTTCTGGCAATTCAGATTCCAAAGATAGAGGCTCCTCCGGACATACTCTGGGGGCAGCTATACAGCGCAAGGGACAAGGTCCTTACCATAATGAAGAATGGCGATTTTGATGTGGTGAGGATCGCTGCTTGGACCGATGAGAAGAGAGTCTCGCTCATAGTGATGGAACTTGGAACCACCATTCTGCCACACCTGAAACTGAAGACAGGACCCCCCGTGACCTCGCCCCACACACTCAGATACTTGGACCTTTACGCCGGTGGGGAAGCTGCAGCCGGTCCCTGGATCCAGGAAGACAGGTTGTTCATTCTGGCCCGAAGAAGGTATACAGAAGCAGCCACTTACCTGAAGAAGGCCATCAAGGAGTATGTGAAGGCTGGAGCGATTCCTTCACTTGTGGCGAAGGAACTTGAAAGCGGTGCCAAAATACTCGTTGGCGGGGAGATACCTGCATCGTTAAAAGGAAAGGATGCTAGGGCCTTTTTGTCTGGATTCGTTGATGGAAGGCCAGAATGGATGAGAAGCGTCTGGGCCGAAAGTGTAAGGAAAAAGCGGACCTAATGACCTTAAATGTTTATACAATACCAATCCGTAACTATGATTCTTAAAAGGTGGGGACGGCGAGATTTGTTCTTTTGCCATTTGAACTCGCGATTTCTGGCACCTTTGCGTCTCCAGCGCCCCAGGTTCCCCGCGCGCAGCTCTGGGATCCTTTTGGCGGGATGCGGCCCAGGACCATACTAGACTACGTCCCCACGCGCCGATCGAACTTCGTTCCCAATAAATGCATCTATTAACTCTAGGTTGGCAACATTATAGCGCTCAACCAATGCTTATAAGGTTCAAGCGCAACGCTACAGCCGAAATGCCTGCCGTCTATTGCCCTGAGTGTGGCGGAGAGATGTTCTACGACCCTCCTGCGAGGAGCTACATCTGCAGGAGCTGTGGAGTGCTTTATACGAGGGAGCGATTGGCTGAGATAAGGGAGAAGCAGTTCCATGCCACGGATGATGAAAAAAGCCAGGCAAAGAGGAAGAGAAGAGAAGTTCTCAAGTGGTGGCTGTCTGACAAAACCCATGAAGATTAGGCAGGGATTTGGAAGGCCTTGCGCGTGCATTTCAGCTGACAGATTTATGCCTAAGGCTAAATTTTTGCCATCGAGCTTGATGGGTACGACATCTTTATCTCCAGCAGAAAGTTAGGAGCTAGGGAGCTATTCTTGCAGGACGAGTACCAGCATGTAAACGAGCTCGCGCAGAAGGCAGCGGCGCTGCAGAAAGTTTTGGCTGCAGCAAAGGATGAGATCAGAAACCTGATGGACAAAAAAGGGGACCTATTGGATAAATCTGCCAAGATGAAGGCAGAGATGGAAGCGGTTGTTAACCAGAGGGACTCTGTGAGCAAGCAGATCCAAGAATTGAAAGAGAAGATAAGCAGCCTTATGAAAGCAAAATCCGAAGCAAGGTCGGAGATCGAAGAGAAGAAGAATGAACTCCGAGAGGCGAAGTCTAAGCTTGAAGGCAGCGAAGAATATCTTAACAGAAAGCTGAGGGAGCTTGAGTGGAGGCTCGTCACGACTGGCGTTTCGGTCGAGGAGGAGTCGGCAATCGTTTCTTCCATCGCCGAGCTTCACCGCAGACTGGCTCCTTATGAAAAAACAAAAAGAATCTCAGAGGAACTTGGAAAGATGAGGGAAAGGACTTCAAAGCTGAATGATGAACTGGTTAAACTTCTTGAGGAGAAGCGAAGGCTTGTTGAAGAATCTCAAAGGTACCATGAATCATTCCTTCAAATCAAGGAGAGTAGGATGAAAATTTTGGAGGAGGTTGAAAACTTGAGGGAAAAAGCAGCAAAGTTAAAGGCCGAGATGGACAAGCGGTTTATGGAGCTTGTATCGATAAATGCCGAGATAACCCTGCATGAGTCGAGGATGAGGAAATCGATGGAAGATGAGAGGAATGAGAAGCAGCGATTGGAACGAGCGACAAAGGCTCAGGTGGCACAGACTACTGCTGAAAAGCTTAGGAGGGGAGAATCGGTGAGTTTGGAAGAGTTCAGGATTTATATGGAAGGAAGTTCAGAGGTTTAAAGCTCCTTAAAGTGGCGCAAAGACTTTAAGCACACGGTACCTCATGCCGATCAAACAATATATGCTCAAACGAAGAGATAACGGCAGTGGAGACTGAGCCTGTTGAGCGAAGAAAAGCAAGACGAGAGGAAGGTACTCGTCCTGTGCATCGACAGGGACAACGACATAGGACAGAAGACAGGCCTCTCCACGCCAATAGTGGGAAAGCTTGGGGTTCTGGAGGCTGCAACCAGACTGGCAATAGCCGATCCAGAAGAGTCAGACTCAAACGCGATGTTTGAGGCGGTAAGGATCTCGGATTCTCTGGAAAAGGAGGGTACAGATCACAGGGTTGCAGTCGTGACTGGGGAGGTTAGGCGGACGCTTGACTCGGACAGGAAGATACTAAAAGAAATAGCTGAAGTGGTAAACGAGTTTCAGCCAAACGAGACTGTATTGGTGACGGATGGCTTTGGCGACGAGGATGTAATTCCAGTTATCAAGTCAAACCTTCCCCTGACCTCGGTCAGGAGGGTCGTGGTCAAGCACAGCAGGACCGTCGAGGAGTCGTATATCATACTTGGGCGCTACATCAAGATGCTCGTGACAGATCCGAGGTTCAAGAAGTGGTTTCTAGGAGCACCTGGGATCGCGATAGTGCTCCTGGCTTTGGCCCCAAGCTGGGCTCTCCCTGTGTTTTTGGCTATCATCGGACTTGCTGCCATAATAAAGGGTTTCGATATTGACAAGAATTTGGTAGCGCAAATAAGGAGGCTTTCGACATCTACCTTGCCAGCACCAATATTCGTGATAGAGGTTTTCTCAGCAATATCGGCAGTGACATTAATCCTTGTCGGGGGCTACATCGGAGCCTTCAGAGTTTGGGTTCACTATCCCGATAAGGTGACAAATATGGCGACGATCTTTGCCAACTTCTCTCTACTGCTTGGGGAGTGGACCAGACAAACGATAGATGCCGCAACTGTTGGGCTTCTAGTTTACATTATTGGAAAGTTTGTACCAGCCGCATATCTGAGGAGCGAGGAAGCATGGCGCTATATGCTTGGAATAGTCCTAATAGCTTCTCTATATAGTCTCTTCAGGACGATAGCTGAAGCGCTGATATCTGTTGAAGCTGATACGCTCGCAAAACTTTTAAATGCGTCTGTTCAGGCCCTGCTGACACTTGTGGTTGCAAGCTCCATTCTCTACGTATTGCGCCGGGCTGTTTTGATCAAAATTGACAGGAAAGGCGAGAGGAAAAAACACGAGGAAGCGAAAATCGAAAACAACTTCGGGAGAACTGCAGATTGATGTCGGCCATCTACAGATTAGTTTCCAAGCTTGTATACAACCGCCTAACTATCAAGTTCTATGAATGGTACTTGGGCAGGCAGATAGCAAATGGACCGAAACCCTTGCATGTTGGCCTCATACTTGATGGCAACAGGAGGTGGGCGAACCAACTTGGCTTGGATCACGCTGCAGGCCACATGGCAGGAGCGATCAAGGCAAGGCAGCTTCTTGAGTGGTGCCGCGATCTTGGCATAAAGACTCTTACGATCTACGCATTTTCAACTGAAAATTTCAAGAGACCTAAAGAGGAGGTGGACGCTATAACGAAGATCTTCAAGGAAAACATCGAAGAGGCTCTTAAAAAAAACGTCATCGAAGAGAATCAGGTGAGGGTGACCGTCATGGGTCGAATGGATCTTCTTCCCCCAGACATAACCCAACTCGTACGCAAGATCGAGGCTGCATCGGCAAAGTATGACAAGTTCTTCCTGAACATAGCATTCGCGTATGGTGGTAGAGCCGAGATTATCGATGCTGTGAAGAAAATAGCAACGGATGTTCAGAGTCACAAGCTTGAAATAAAGGACATAGACGAAAAAGAAATCGAGAAAAGGCTATACACAGCGCATCTGCCAAAATCTGATGCAGACCTCATAATCAGGACATCTGGAGAAGAGAGGTTGAGCAACTTCCTGCTGTGGCAAAGTGCGTACAGCGAACTCGTCTTCACCGACATATTCTGGCCAGACTTTAGGAAGTATGACCTCCTGAGGGCCATAAGGATTTTTCAGAAGAGGGAAAGGCGACTTGGCGCCTAGTCTAGTATAATTTAGGCCCAAAAAGCCCAATCTCTTAGGCTTAACATCACTTCGGACCGCCTTGGAGCTAGCAATACATTTAACCTCCAGCAATTTTTTCATATACGTGCATTGCCGATCGAAAGGATCGATAATTCTTATTCTTGTTCTCACGCTAAATATGGCAACTCTTCGCTCTCTGGCAATGTCAGCCTTAGAATCTACTTTCGAGAATATGGAGCTAAAGGTCGTCCTGGTGGCCAATGCCAGTATGGCGGTCGTTGGGGAAGCGATACAACTTTCCGCTACCGTAACCCCACACAACGACAGCCTGAATGTTCGCATCTACCTGTTGGTTGGGAAAAGTTGGCAGGAATTGGCACCAGCTCGGCTCTCGAATGGTTCGTTCACCTATGCCTTCAAGGCAAACTCTCAGGGAATATATGAGCTGAGGGCTGCGGTTTTAATTGGAAATGCATGGTAC
>CAZWAU010000208.1:0-21894 GCA_964631995.1 uncultured Nitrososphaerota archaeon | reverse complement strand
CTAAGGTCCCTCACAAGATCTGCAAAAAGATTGGTAATACCTGTTCCAGGCTTCCAGATGTACTCTATCATTTCTGAAGCACTTGATTTGGATGCGGATTTCGTTCCTCTTCCAGTTGGAAGCCACGATGGTCTTCTCGAGGAGGTTCGCAGGGGAGATCTTGTCTTCATCGGTTCTCCTAACAACCCTGATGGAAAGATTTTGGAAAGGAAAGATTTGGAGGCTTTGTTGCAAGATTGTGCCTGGCTCGTCCTCGACGAAGCCTATGCAGAGTACGCTCGGATTTCATTCGCCCCACTTACGAAGAGCTATCCCAACCTGATCATCATAAAGACGTTCTCTAAGGCCTTTGCGCTCGCGGGGCTGAGAGTCGGATACTTGGTAGCTTCAGGCGATGTTGTAAGGTCAATACGTTCCCTTACCGGACCGTACGAAGTTTCATCGATTGGAATTGAGGCTTGCAAGGCTGCGCTTGACGACATACAGTATTACGACAGGGTCGTTGACTTAACCTGTAGGAACAGGTCGAAGCTACTGGAAGCGCTTAGCAAGATTGGTCGCTTGACGGTTTTCCCTTCACATGGCAACTTCATCCTCTTCAAGCTCCAAGGCGCTTTTGCAACTGAAGTTTGCAATGACCTGAAGCTGAGGAACATTCTAGTACGAAACTGCAGCGGGTGGAGAGGATTGGATGGAGAATTCATCAGGGTGACGGTTGGTACTTGGTCGGAGCTGGTTCGCTTCATCTCATCTTTGAGGGAGGTTTTGGGATCATGACACAATTGGTTATGTCCGTACCAAACAAGGGGAGGCTTTACGAGCCCACAATGACCCTCTTGGCAGAATCTGGCATATGCAACGGCGGATTCGATGAAAGGCTTCTCTCCATCGATACAGCGATCCAAGGCCTTACTTTGATGCTGGTGAGAGCAGCGGACATCCCAAACTTCGTCGAGAGCGGGGCAGCTGATCTCGGGATCACCGGGCTTGACATGGTGATGGAGAGTGGATGCGATGTTGCGAAGCTTCTCGATCTCGAATTCGGCGCCACAAAGGTCGTTCTTGCCGCACCCCCTTCCTTCTCCTCTGCAAAGGATCTTAAAGAAGGCGCGAGAGTTGCGACAGAGCTTCCCAGAATGGCAACCGAATATTTTAGGAGGCTCGGCATAAGGCCTAGAATAGTCAGCGTGTCGGGAGCTGCCGAGATAATGCCCAAGATGAAGGTTGCGGATGCTGTTGTTGACATAGTCAGCACGGGCACGACGCTCCACATGCAGGGGTTGAAGATTCTAGATGTGGTGGCAACTTCCTCGGCCTGGCTCATCGCAAACAAATCAAGCCTTAATGCCGAGGATAAGAAGGAGGCTATCGACTTGGTGAAGACGATCTTGGGATCGACGGTAACTGGAAGGAACAAGAGGCTGGTCATGATGAATGTTCCGCACGAGAAACTCAAGGATGTCGTGAACACTGTACCTGCAATGGGAGGCCCGACCATCGCGAGGGTCGAATCCACCCCTCCTATGTGGGAGGTATACTCAGTCGTGGACAACGCAAGAATCTTCGAGGTGATCAAGGCTGCAAAGCTTGCAGGCGCAAGGGACATACTTGTGATGAAGATCGAGAAGGTGATACCATGAGGTCCAATTTTCTTGTCATCCCATCGATAGACATCAGCATGGGGAAGGTAGTCCGCATAAAGCAGCACCGGGTGATAGGTTTCGAAAATCGACTCGAGGATCCGGTGAAAGCTGCCTCATTCTGGGCAGATAGGGGTGCTAATCGCTTGCACATCATAGATATTGATGGCTCAAAGGCAGGGCATCCTGTAAATGTTGATACTGTGCAGAAAATCTCGAAGACCGTTACATCTGCGATCCAAGTTGGAGGGGGTGTTAGAAATCCGAAAGATGCGTTGCTATTAAAGAGTGCGGGTGCAGACTTCGTCATATTCCGGCCAAGAGGGTCGGATAAAAAAAATCTCGAATCATTTAAAGGGATAGAGGGCATCATACTTGGGCTTGATATTGTTCGCTGGCCTTCTCTGAACCGGTTATCTTCCAATCTGCTTTCAGCCCTCTCAGCAACAGGAGCTAAATCATTCCTTTTGTGCGATGTTTCAGTAGAAGGCACTTCGAGGGGTCCAAGGTTCGATCTGCTTGAATCCCTTCTAAAGTCCCTCGATGCCAAGGGAGAGATTTTCAAAGGTGTGGAGCGAATCTATGCTGGTGGGGTTTCGTCGATGAAAGACATCGAAGGGCTATCCTCCATCGGTTTTTCAGCAGCTGTGGTCGGAGCAGCCCTATACCAGGGGTCGTTGGAATTGGGAGATGTATTATAGATGGTTAAAAAAAGAATGGCACTTTTTGAGCGTTCGACAAAGGAGACGAAGATCAAGGCGTCGCTCCTGCTTGATGGCGAAGGTAAATGCCGCATCGATACACCCTGCAATATGTTCAACCACCTCCTTTCCTCGATGGTCAAGTTCAGCCTTTTCGACTTGGATATCGAAGCAAAAAATACCCTAGAATCCGATGAACACCACCTAGTAGAGGATGTTGCAATTTGCCTGGGGCAGGCTTTCGACAAAGCCTTGGCATCCAGAATCGGAATTTCAAGATTCGGTTTCTCCTTGACTCCAATGGATGAGTGCCTCGTGCTATCTTCCGTTGACCTGAGTGGAAGAGGTGGTTGCTACCAGAGGCTGAGGTTCAGGTCTGCCAGGATCGGCGACCTGTCTACAAGCCTTATCCCCCACTTCTTCTCAAGCCTCGCTGCCAACGGCCGCTTCACAATGCACCTTGGGGTATTGAGAGCAGGGGATGAACATCACATGGCTGAAGCCCTCTTCAAGTCAGCAGGCCTTTCACTTGGTAGCGCATCGCGCATAGTGGGAAGAAACGTTCCAAGTACGAAAGGGGTCCTGTGAGGTAATATGACGTTGACAAAACGAATCATCCCGTGCCTAGATGTAAAGAACGGAAGGGTAGTAAAAGGTGTCCACTTTAAGGGCTTGAAAGATGCAGGCGATCCTGCCGAACTCGCAAAGAGATACGAGGAAGATGGGGCCGATGAGATTGTCTTTCTCGACATTACGGCCTCCCTCGAGGGAAGGGGAACTTTTTTGGAAGCTGTGAGGAGGACTGCCGACAATGTTTTCATCCCTCTGACCGTTGGAGGCGGGGTTAGGACCTTAGAAGATGTAGGCAAGCTGCTTAATTCAGGGGCAGACAAAGTTTCAATCAATACAAGAGCTGTAGAAGCACCCGAGCTCATAGCAAGGGCAAGTGATCGATATGGTTCGCAGTGCATAGTCGTGGCTGTCGACGCCAAGAGGAATGGCGCTGGAAGATGGGGCGTATTCACTGTCTCAGGTAGCTATGCTACTGGCCTGGACGCTGAAGAGTGGTGCAAGAGGGTCCAAGAGCTTGGTGCTGGCGAGCTTTTGTTGACAAGCATGGATGCGGATGGAACGAAGGCGGGTTACGATCTAGAATTGACGCGCACTATCTCAGAATCGATCAGCATACCTCTCATAGCCTCAGGTGGAGCTGGAAACGTGGAGCACATCTATAAAGTTCTGACATCAGGAAAGGCGGACGCCGCTCTTGCTGCCTCGATCTTCCACTATGGTCTATGTTCCATATCAGAGCTGAAGAGGCAGCTTCGTGATCGAGGTTTGGCTATGAGGTTGTGATCCGATTTGGGATCTACATTCCTTGAGGAACTGTTTGAGGTAGTAAAGAGCCGCAAGAGCAGGTTTGATAGTTCTTCATATACATCAAAGTTGATGGCCTCAGGACTGCAAAAGGTCCTATCGAAATTTGGTGAGGAGAGCGCTGAACTGATCGCTGCCGCCTGTGGGGAGGGGAATGTTGTTGGGGAGGCTGCCGATGTTCTATTTCACATGATGGTTGTCCTGGCCGCAAAGGACGTAGAGTTCTCAGAGGTCATAAGGGAGCTGCAGAGGCGAAGGAGATGGGAAGGGTCAGGATAGCGATAGTCAACTACGGGGTTGGGAACCTGAGAAGCATACAAGGGGCTTTGCTCAAAGTTGGTGCTGAGCCCATAGTTACTAGAAATCACAGAGAGATATGGGATAGCGATGGCATTATCCTGCCAGGTGTCGGAGCTTTCAAAACGGCTATAGAAAATCTAGACGCAGAGATGATCATAGACAAAATCTCTTCTGGGTCTCCGGTGCTCGGAATCTGCCTCGGTTTGCAGCTTCTATTCAAGTCAAGCGAAGAAGGAGGATTTGTAAGGGGCCTCGGGGTCTTGGAAGGAAGCGTTCGAAGGTTGCCCTCCTGCATCAAGCTTCCCCACATAGGTTGGAACACATTGGATGTCCTGAGAAAGTCTCCACTTCTCGATGGTGTACCTGATGGAGCTCACTTTTACTTCGCGCATTCCTTTGCTTCTTTCGATACCGATTCGGATTACTGTTATGCAACATCGACATACGGAGGAAAGTTCGTCTCCATCGCATCTCAAGGGAATGTCTTTGGAACGCAGTTCCATCCAGAGAAGAGTGGGACGGTTGGCCTAACCTTACTGAAGAACTATGTAAGGCTTGCACAGGTATGATTTTGATGGAATTCGACAAAGGTCAATTGGAGAAGCTCTTGCGCTTTCGAAATGGTTTGATCCCTGTCGTAGTACAGGACCGAAATGGGGTTGTTCTGATGCTAGCATACATGAATAGGAAGGCTCTGGCAAAAAGTCTTTCAACTGGTTTTATGCACTATTGGAGCAGGTCGAGGAGGAAGCTATGGAAGAAAGGAGAGGTTTCTGGGCATACGCAAAAAATTATTGAGGTGAGGGTGAGTTGCGAGGGCGAAAGCCTGCTCTTCAAGGTCGAACAGATTTCCGGATGTTGCCACAAGGGGTACAGGACCTGTTTTTATAGAGCCATGAAAGGGAAGGGTTTAAAGATAGTTGAGAAAAAGTTGTTTGAGCCAAAATCCATCTATGGCAGACCTCAAAAGAGACCATTCAATGCATAAGAATAGTTTATAAGCAAATAGATTTTTTTCATTAAAACTATTTGTGGCGAAAGCTCTTTAACCACCGGTTCTATGCTTGCCTCGTGATTCGCGTGCTCCTTGCACGGTACAACCGATACCAGCAAAAGCCTTTTTTGCAAAGCTGGAAAGGTGAGACGAGATGGATAGCGACTTCTTAGGTTACGCGAGGCAGTTGGCTTGCAGGAGGATGGCTGGGGAGATAGTAGTATCTGCAAACATTGGTGTCTCGATGAGGAAGTGGAGGGAGAATTTTAACCTGACTCAGACATCGGTTGCAAGAAAGATGGGCGTTTCTGCAAGCGTCGTAAGCGATTATGAGACAGGGAGGCGGAAATTCCCAGGTGTACAGTTTTTGAGAAAGTTCATCGATGCCCTCGTCGATCTCGATACTCAGAATGGAGGGGAAAAGATACTGGAGCTTGCAAGGATGGAACCAATTCCTTCAGGCGTCATACTTGGAATTCAGGAATTTGCTTTACCCGCAAAAGCCTCCGACATCGTTACTGCGGTCCATGGAGAGGTCGTAGCTTGCAGCGAGATGCTTGACAGGTACATATTCGGCTACACAGTTGTTGACAGTGTAAAGGCAATACTCTACTTTAAGGGAAACGAGATGATACACCTTTACGGCTCAACTAATGAGCGCGCATTAGTATTCACAAATGTGGAGCATGGACGTTCGCCCCTAGTGGCAATAAGGATGTATCCTTTCAAGCCCAGGATGGTCGTGATCCATGGGCCAGCCCGCATCGACCCTGTTGCCATCGAGATAGCAAAAGCGGAAAGGGTCCTGACGGTGATATCGAGGTCTCCAACAGTGAAGGATTTGGTTCAATCACTTCAGGACGTTGAGTTGATAGCCAAACTTTCAGGTAAGGAATCACCATAGGGGAGCAAAGTTACCCGCATATGGGTCGTTTCATTTCTGGAAGCGTGGTTTCCGGTAAAGGCGAAGCCAGAGAAATCATATCTCTCGACTGGGTCAAATGGCAGATGCGCGAGAAGCTAGGTTTTCTGCCGCATCCCGGAACCTTGAACCTGAAGCTCTCGAACGAAAATATTATGGCTTTGAAGCATTCCCTTTCAGAGGTAGAAGGTGTTCCGATATCGAAACCTGGCAACGATTCTGTTTGCGGCATATGTTACAGGGTCGTGATAATGCATGAATTCGAGGGTGCTTTGGTTTTCCCCAAGGTTCGTGGACATGATGAGGAGATCGTCGAAGTTATGGCGCCTTTCCCCCTTCGGGAAAGGCTAAGTCTGAAAGATGGAGACGAAGTTATCCTGGAGATCCAATGACATTTTTTCTCGTTTAGGCAACTCTTGCGATGACAAATGGATCGATTCTAAGTGCAATGGCTTCGTTTCCAAAGCTGTGCATTTTCAGGGAGGCATGGAATGTAGCTGAAAGCTTCCAGGCCCTCCAAGAAAGGTTTAACTAACTGGAATGCAAGATCAGCTTGGCGAATGAAGAGCACCTCAAAGCCTGACACGTGAAGGCTCGATGGGCGGACTGACGCCACTGAACTCGATGGGGATCTTAACATGTTAATATTCTCCTCTGCACCGGGCAGGGCCGACTTCTTGAATACGCACCAGGACTACAAGGGATTGCCTACAGTCCCAATAGCTATAGACAGAAGGGTGAGAATGACAGCCAGGCCAAGAGAGGATTCTTTAATTGTCGCAACTTCGAGCAGCGTTCCTGAAGGAGAGAGAGTAGAACAGTTCTCATTGGAAAGGCCAGCATATGAAAAAGGGCATTGGTGGGGCAACTACTTGCGAGCTGTCGTTAATTCGCTAATTCCTATGAGTCAGAAGCGCTTCATCGGATTGGACGTAAAGATAGAGAGCGACCTGCCTATTGCTTCGGGGCTTGCAAGCAGCGCAGCACTTGAGGTAGCTTTTGCAGAGTTGGTGAGTCGAGCAAACGGCCTCGCGATAGACACGAAGGGGATAGCTGAGATCTGCTACCGAGCTGAACGCATCGAGCTAGGCATCCCATGCGGCAGGCTCGATCAGTACTCTTCTGCTTTCGGCGGAACGATACTCTTGGAAAGCCGTCCGCCATACACCGTAGAGGAGTTGCCCAAACCTCCTGGAAGTATAATCGTAATCGATTCAGGGGTTAAGCACTCTACCGCATCGATTCACCCGATTAGGCAGTCTGAGATCGATCTTGCCATTTCTCAGCTGTATGAAGCAGGATGGCCTGGAGACGGACTGGTGAGAACGTCAGTTCCAAAGCACGACGAGCTTTTTTGGGAAAAGATCGACCCGGCTTCCATTGAAGTTTTTTTGCAAAGCGTCGATGAGGTGTATTCCAAGAGGATAATGTTCACAATATTGATGCAGCGCTCCACCGTAATCGCTGTTCAACTACTCAAAGGGAAGGCCCTTGACAAAGCCTCTTTGGAAGAGATTTTTGGAATGAATCGCACTTTTCCGCAAGGTGAACTGGAGATCCTAGCTGGGATTTTGAATTATCAACATGAACTTTTGAGGGACCTTTATGAGGTCAGCCACCCTAAGCTGGAGTCCTTAAGGGAACTTGCCCTTTCATCAGGCGCGATGGGTGTTAAAATATCGGGCGCTGGAATGGGCGGCTCCATGGTTGCCCTTGCCAAAGACGATGCGGAAGCAACAAAATGCGTAAAAAAGGCACGTGAGGCTGGAGCATGGGCAACTCTTGTAAGAGTTGACTCGGGTGCATCGAGCACCTTAACAGAATAGCGCAAGGATTTACATACCTTTACCGTAGCTATGCTTGCCATAGCGATGTGATAAGATTGTCTCACCTTAGATGGAACCCGGTTCTATCTGAATGGATAATTGTGTCTCCGGCTAGGCATGAAAGGCCCATACTTGGGAAGGAAGGGTGCCCATTCTGCCCCGGCGCTGAGGAGGTTAAGGGCGATTGGGATGTCAAATCTATCCCAAACAAGTATCCAGCTCTTTCGCCAGACAGTCCAGAACCAGCTTCCGAGGCTGGTTACATCAGCAAACCGGCAAGGGGTATAGCCGAGGTTGTTGTCACGAGCAGGCGCCACGATGACCGCCTTGACACTATGCCCCAGGTACAGGTTGAGAGGGTTCTTTCCCTTTTTGCTGAGCGAACGCTTAGCCTTTACAAAGAACATTATGTCAAATACGTCTACGTTTTCGAAAATTTTGGTTCTGCCATAGGAGTTACGCTGACCCACCCACACGCTCAGATATACGGAATGCCTTTCGTGCCTCCAGTTGTCAAGAGGGAATTGGCTTCAGCAAAAAGGTACCTTGGATTGCATGGGCGCTGCCTCTTCTGCACAATAATTTCAAGGGAACTTTCATCGCGCATACGTTTGGTTGATCTGAATAAGGATTTCATCGCTTTCATTCCATTTTACGCCAGATGGGCCTTCGAGGTCCACGTTTACCCAAGGAGGCATGTGGCCTTCCTGCATGAGCTAAGACGTCAGGAAATCGGAAGTCTTGCCAAAATACTAAAGAGGATAGTCACTGGCTTCAATTCGATGTACGGTTTTCCATTCAGTTACGTGATGGCTTTTCACCAAGCTCCTTTGGGAAAAGAACGCGGTTACCATTTCCATATCGAGTTCTACCCGCCGCATCGGCAGAAAGACAAGTTGAAGCACCTTGCTGGAATAGAGCAAGGAGGAGGAACTTTCCTTTCCGATACGCTTCCAGAGGAGAAGGCTTCGGAGCTAAGGGACAAGTTAAATAGGAAAGGTTTGTCTATTTCTAATGTTCCCCGTGCATGATTTGCGCATCTGGAATACGATCATGCCTGTTTTGATGAAGTATCGACAATTGTACCTAAATTTAACGATCACTTTAGTGTTAAGCCATTTATTATTATAAAGCAACAACTTATATGTTCGCAATATGCTGGCAGCGTAGAATGGCTGATGTTCTGTAGTAGGGCCCGCGTCAAGATAGCCGCATTTGTGATCGCTATCTGCCTGATGGGCCTTGGAACTAAAAGCTCTAAAGCAATAACATTCTCGTACTACAGTTACGCCTCAGCCAATTTTGAAAACAATCCGGACGATTTCACCCTTTCCGGAAGTGTTTACTACTCAAATATAACGAGGACTGGGACCGGCTTCTCGCTTAATGCATCTGGCAGACTAGATGAGGCGAAAGCGTCACGCTCTTTCCCCCACATCATGCCTCCTTTTAAGATATCTTTCGAGGCCAATATAAGGCTGCATAATGACACATCATTCCCACTTGAGTTCGCTTATTCGAAATTCGGGTCTTCGCCCTTTGTGGAAGTAAGGTTGCTGAGAACTGGATCTGGAAAGCTTGGCGTCATGCTGAACTCGACAACTATCTCGGAGACGAGCAAGGTCATCGGTCTGAGAAGTTGGCAATCGATCGTCGTGATCTACGATCCATCCTCGCCAAAGATAGAGGTTTACACGAACGGTTCTCTCGCTTACTCCTACTCTGGTCTTTCAGCCTATCTCAACAGTTCCCTATCGCTATCCTTCGGTGTTTTAGGTGCCTCCGGCAGGTCAACGGGAGAGGTCCTTCTGGATAGCTTTGACCTAAGTCTTTCTCCGATCTCGGAGGCTGAGAGGCCGATATGCAGCCCTGGAGACACTGTCTACGTTTTGGGGCGCCAGTTCAGTTCGGTCAGCGACATAGAAGTTACTGTGAAGGACCCAAGTGGAAGAACGGTCAAGAGCTTGACAGCCCAGTCCGACTCGAATGGTTTTTTCAGGATCGGACTGAACCTATCTGCGACAGCGACCTTGGGCAAGTACGAGATTTCTGCTACAGATCCTACAAGGGGAACCGTAAAGTCATACTTCGGTGTCTGGTCTTGTTCCAAGTCGAAGGTTCAGAGAGCCGAACTTTTCACGTTTTCAGGTGGAGGATTGCGAGGTACAACCTCCATAAGCATAACGATTTACAAAGGAAGCCTCCAAGTGAAACGGCTCAGCCTTACTACAACAAGCTCGGGTTCTTTCTCAACCGAGACTGAACTTCCTCCTGATGCAGAGATAGGAACATATTCCGCTACTATTTCAGGAATAGGAACAGCAGATTATCCTTCAAGGTCATTCTCAGACTCTCTCTCATTCGAGCTGACATTGGCTACATTGAATGTCAACATCCAGACGGACAGGTCCCTCTACAACAGGACGCAAACTATGAGCGTTACGGTCCAGATCACGTATCCAGATGGGTCATCCGTACCAAGCTCCACAAACGTCCAGCTTCGGCTATTCTATCGCCAGACTCTCGTAACGCCTGCTGTCCAGATGACATACAATTCGGCTTCAAAGCGCTGGCTCTGGTCGTACACTTTCAGCTCTTCTGCCTACATTGGGAACTATACAATAGCTGTTTCAGCTTCGGATGTGTATGGAAATTCGGGCTCAGCCAACCGTTCAGTCAAGGTTGAGCCGGCAGCTCTCTCGATCACCATCTATGGTCTGAAGGAGGTTTACCAGCGAACGGAGATCATAAACCTCTCAGCCTCCATATCTTATCCCGATGGTTCATTGGTCTCTTCTGGAAACTTCAAAATGAGACTTAGGGCTCAGACAGGTACTGTGAGGGAGGCTCTGATAGTCTATGACCAATATACGGGCAAGTGGCATACACCGAAGGAGGAGCCATACAGAATCCCCGCCGATGAGGCCACAGGACTTTGGACCCTAACTGTTTTGGGCAACGATTTTTCAGCAAACTCAGGGGACAAGTCTTTGATTATAACAATAAATCGGGCTACGATCAGTATCTTCGATGCACTGGTTAATTCATCATATCCCAGGACAAGCAGGATAGCATTGAGGGTCAGGCCCATATATCCCGGAGGCTCGTTGCTCACATCAGGCACAGTTTCAGCAACGCTTTCAACAGCTGGTGGACGAGAATATACATTTCCGCTCTCACTCAAGCCAGGTGAGGGGGTATGGGCTGGCGAGGTAATCATAGGAAGAGATTTCTCCCTTGGAATCGCGACCCTAAACCTTACCGCATCGGATCGATACCAAAACTCCGGATCTTGGTCAGACAGTTTTGATATAACATTGGCAGTACTCAAGGTGTCTATTCAGGCTGAGAGAAGCGATATCCAGATCGGTTTCGACTCATTGAGGCTTGTTGGGAATGTAACATATCCAGATGGCTCCCAATTGACTGATGGAATAGTTTCCGCGAACATAAAGGCTGGAAATGCTGTGCTTGAGAACCTGAACCTAACATACCATGAAGGCATCGGCTGGACAGGCTCATATGCCCCAAGCATCTTCGATCCCTCCGGAGTTTACATCGTGAGCATAACCGCCCAAGATGCATACGGAAATGGCGGACAGACATTCTTCCGGGTTAATGCGTCACAAACTTTACTCTTTGGAGTCATAGCCCTGATTTTGCTATCGGTTACAATAGGCGCTGTGTTGTGGTTAAGGTCCAGAAGGGAATCGATGCCACCGACGCGCCATCCAATTCCTGAGCTATAGACTCCTTCCATATATCCAGTACCCTTTGGCCAGCTCCATGAAAGTTTCGGATTCGGTCCTCGCCCTCTCAAGCATCTCGGCTACGTTGCCCTTCTCTAAACTCTCCCTCAATTTTGCTGTTCCGGCCAGCAAATCGACATAATACCTTCCACTGTTCAACCTTCTCCAACGAAAGTCCTTTTCATAGTTCCGATAAATATATTCCAGTATTTGGACCGCCATCTCGAATGGTTTTAATGATTCCTTTTCGAGTATATGCACATATATTCCCCTGCATATTTCTCCCGCATATTTTGAGCCAATGGGTTTGAAGCGAACGGGCGAAAATTTCAATCCAGGAAGGCACAGTTCATTCAGCTCCTTTGCACATCTATTCTCGTCCAACCAAGGAGCCCCGATGTAGCGGAATGGCGCAGATGTACCCCTTCCCTCTGACAGGTTCGTCCCTTCAAAAAGGCATGTACCAGCATAGACCAGAGCTGTTTCGGCGGTTGGCATATTTGGCGATGGTGGCATCCAGCTTATTCCCGTCTCTTCGAACCACATTTTCCTCTCCCACCCCAACATCTCCACGACTCCGATATCAGCTCCATAAGCATACTCAGAATCGATAAGCCTTGCCAACTCCCCAGGTGTTAACCCATATCTAATCGGAAGTTGAACACTTCCAACAAAAGATTCAAATTCCTCCTCTAGCATAGGTCCTTCTGTCTGAAGCCCATTGAGGGGATTGGGCCTGTCTAAAACAACGAAACCCAACCCTTTTTCGGCTGCAGCCTCGATGCAGAACTTCATAGTTGTCACATAGGTGTAGAACCTTAAACCTACATCTTGGAGGTCGTAAACGACTGTGTCAATGCCTTCAAGCATCTCATCTGTTGGCTTGCACGTTTCGCCATAAAGACTGTACATCTTCGTGCCCGTGTACTCATCTTCCATGTTTGGTACTTTCTCCCCATCCATCGCACAACCAAAATATCCGTGCTCTGGAGACAATATTGCGGCGATAGCCCCCTTGCCCTTGATTGCTGAAATCACATCCAGTATCGGGCTGAGATCACTTGTAATCGATGCTTGGTTTGCCACGAGCGCTATCTTCTTCCCCAGCATTCCTTTCTTTTCATGAAGCCTGTCGAGCCCGAGTATAATGTGGTGGTTTCCCACCATCTCGCGCACTATCCCTATACCATTCCTATCAGCAGGACGATTCCAAGGTACGCAAAGGAGCAAACAGCTGACTTTATCCAAGAAAGCTCGTGCACAATTCGGGCCACTACCGCGAAGAGAATAGCCTGCCAAATGAGTGCAACGTAACCAAGGGAACTGAAGATTGAGGTCGTTGGTTCAGAGAAGAAAGTCCTCGAGAAATACTGTCCTTGTGGGGCCTGCGTTACGTTGAAAAAGGCCACCGTAGCGGTTAATATGCGCGTCATTTTCCCTTTATCATCCGAAATCAAGAATGATATGTTCAAAGGTATCTTGAAAACAAGTACCTTTTGCCTTGTCGCTGGATCGTACACCCAAGACGCCCATACGGGTAGCGTGTAGTTTTCCTCTCCAGGTATTATGTAAGTTAGGTTAAGGGGGAGCAACATCTTTGCCTCGATCCTCACCTTCTTTGCTATCGTGGCGTTTCTAGGAGTTGACCAATCGAATGCTATGGCATCGTTCTCACTAAGCTTGTTTATCGAGACATATCCTTCCTTCTCGATTGAAGAATAGTTGACAGATAATGACGTTCGATTTAATATTTCTCCATTCGGATCTATTGTTGGAAAAACCATCGATTCCCCATCGATGCTCACGTAGTACAATGCTCTCAGTGTCAAATCCGTTTTCCCAAGAACCATGGTTGATGATACATCTGGTAATGGCACAGTGGAGGAATCGAGAGGTATGGTGTAGTTGAATATTATTTGAATCGTTGAATTCACCTTGCCGCTCGGGGTATCGATAATCATCGTTGCTTTTCCAACGCCAGCCGTTTCAACGGGTGTCACCACCGCCGGTTTGGCAAGAATGATGATCAGCATTACGGATGTCGCAAGCACTCTGCCGATGTTGGCATAGAAAACACCTATCGCAGTCTGCTTGATCGTCCCAACTCCTGCAAGGGCGCGGGTCAAACCTGCAATTATTCCTAGACCTATCAGAATCGAGAATCCCGTTGCCACGAATGCTCCGCTGAAGTACCAGTTGACAATGAAGTTTGTAATACCATCTACTACGGCTGAGCGAAACGCTGCTGGGACTTCCATCTTGTATTTGAAAAGCACGTAGTACTGAAGGTAATTGAAGCCCATTACGAGGCCAAGCACAACAAGGACTATCGCCCAATCAGGGGCATAACTTATGAACTTCATAGCTCTTAAGGGATCGACAATCATAAGGGCCATTCTCTTGAGGGTCCTTGTAACATAGGGGGTCTGCGCCTCTCTCTCAAGTTCATCCTCGGACATTCCAAGAAGCCCCTCGTCAAGCGACAACCTTGCATCCCCCTTCAGGATGGGCTTCTCTTACTCTTCCTTTTCTCCACCAATAACCTTTCGCCTTGGATTTTAACGACCAGCTTGTCCTTAGGCTTGAATGGAAAAGCCGAATCCCTCACGAGAACTGATGGAAGGTATATTGTGAAGGCCTCGTATGCCCTTCCCTTTCCGACTTTCTTTTTGGCAACGGACAACTTCGTATCGGCTTTGGCGACCAAACGCTCAACCTTAACGCACCCTGCTCAGCCTGCGGCAATTAAGTCTTCTGTAGAACGGTTCTCCGATCTACATCAGACATGGTTAAGGGCATAAAAATAGGATGGACACGTCGTTCTCCAATGCTAGAAAGGACAGATGCTTGCACATGGCACTGAGTGACAGGACAAGGCAATCGTGCTTGAAAACGCTGGATAGCAAACTAAAGAGGAATTGCAATATTTTTACCAAGCTCGGTTCCATAACTCCGGGGAGAACAGATCCAGCCAACCCAAAATTTTAAGTGGTTTACGACATATAAGGCAATCTTTCGATTCTTATGTTAATCCCGCCATAGATCTTTTTCACATAGCAAGATTTCGCCAATGATTTGGCCTTAGCTTTCAAATTATCCTCGTCCATAAGCAGCCTGCTCGTTTGACAAGTAAGATGTTTCCATAAAGCGATTTCAATGTTTCCGCGCTTTTTTAAAGGGAAAGCTTTATATATATTAAAAGTACTGTAAAATACATCGGTATATAACCTTTCACAATTAACCGATAGTGATGGGGTGAATCCGATGAGCCAAGGCGTAAAGAACAGGCTTTCATCAAAGTGCCCAGACTGCGGATCATCAAACATACTAGAGGATCCTTCGACTGGCGAGTACTACTGCGGTTCATGCGGGCGTGTTATCGGAGATAAGATGGCAGACGAGGGTCCAGAATGGAGGGACTTTAAAGATGAAGAATCGATGAAGAGGGATAGGTCAGGAAGCCCACTCACTCCTTTGTTGCACGATCTCGGCTTGACCACTGGACTTGGAACTGGAGTAAAGGACGCGGCTGGAAGGTCGATGACGGGCGTAGAGCAGGAGAAAGCGGATCGGCTGAGAGTGTGGCAAACCAGGACGAGAGTAGCTGGAAGCGGCGAAAGGAACTTGGCGACCGCGACAAGGTACCTGAGCCACCTGTCCGACCAACTGAACTTGCCCAGAAATATACTTGTCAGAGCGGCACAAATCTACAGAGAAGCACTCGACGCAGGTCTAGTGAGAGGCAGACCCATCAACGCTATTACGGCTGCAGCGATATACGCTTCTTGCCGCGATAGTGGATTACCAAGAACCCTGAAGGAGGTCGCTCTCAAGGCTGGAGTAAAGAAGAAGGAAGTCGCCAGGAGTTACCGGATGCTAGTAAGGTACACAGAAAAGAGGATGCCAGTTTCCGATCCAATCCTATATGTTTCAAAGGTTGCAGGAAGGCTTCAGGTAAAGCCCCAGGTTGAGCAGGCAACGATCAAGTTACTCAAAAAGGCGATGGAGCTAAAGGTAACAGCAGGGAAGGACCCGATGGGTCTAGTTGCAGCTGCACTTTACATGGCGACCCAGAAGCTAGGCCTGACAAACTACACACAGAAGCAAATAGCTGAGGCAGCTGACGTTACAGAAGTAACGGTTCGAAATCGCTTTAAGGGTCTTAGGGAGGCCTTGGCGCCATTCGGCCTACCCTAGTTCTTTTATCTAGCTAATTTTACCATACCGTATGTTAAATTCTAAAAATGGAAAAATCTTTTAATCGATATAGCCTTTGGTAAAGATCCGGCTGCTAACAATGCAAGCTTTTTATTTTTAAAGCATTCATTGTGGAGCCATATTGAACAGTCGAGAAAGGGTTATCGCAGCCTTCGAATTGAGAAGGCCTGACCGATGCCCGATAGTTCATTCTCCACTTCCCTGTGCATTGATCAAGTATGGCATTCAGCTGTTAAGGATTTTCGAGATCTACCCGCAGGATTTTGGTTTCAATGCCTTTCCAATTCCAGATCCAGATGACCTATCTCCTGACTACCGAATGGGTATACACAGAGACAGATGGGGTACCGTGTGGCAAAGCACACTCGATGGCGTGCATGGTATAGTGCGCGATTATCCTATTAAACAATGGGAAGACTTGGATAGCTACGAGTTCCCGCCACTACCAACAACCAAGGACATAGATCATCTAAAGCACGATGTTGAGGAGCTCCACTCAAACAACCTGTTTGCTAATGTTGGCTTTGAACCCGGTAATTACTTCGAGCGAATGCAATGGTTGCGAGGCTTCAGTAACATCATGGTTGAATTTGTAAAACCTACGCGGCACCTTTTCAAATTTGCAGACAGGCTTCTAGAGTACTGTCTGCAGTCTTTAGATCTTGTGCTCCAGGCAAAACCCGACTCGGTAGGATTTGCAGACGACTGGGGTACGCAAAAAGCTCTGATGGTCAAACCGGAGTTCTGGCGCAGCTTCTTTAAACCGCGATACGAAAAGATGTTCAAGCTAGTCAGGGACAATGGTGCATACGTACAGTTTCATAGCGATGGTGTCATAACAGACATCATACCCGATCTTGCGGAGATAGGCGTGAATGCCATCATCCCGCAGTTCAGCTGCCACAGCCTCAGAAAGCTTGCAAGCGCTGTAAAGGGTCGATTGTGCGTTTTCAGCGACATCGACAGACAGTTTATCCTTCCAAGGGGAAGCATCACGCAGGTCAAGCGATATGTTGGCGAGGTTGTCGAACTTTTTGGCTACGGAAATGATGGTGGTTTGATTGGGCGAGGCGAAATAAGCGTCGATGTCCCACTAACGAACGTTGAGGCCATGTATAGTGCTTTTGCAGGCTTTGGCAAATACGATTGGATGCCATAAATCCGAAAAGTTATTAGCTTCCTGCACATGTAGGCTTTCCAAGCGAGGTTCAGAATGAGAGCATCAACTTTCGCCGTGATTATGGTCGTCGCCTTGGGTTCCTTGGTTGCCACTGGATACCTGATCCACTGGGCTTTCCCCTTAACCCAGGTGGAACCGCTTCGCATAACCCTGGAATTGAGTACACTTTTGGTCGTAGCGTTCGTAGTTTACAAGGCGCTCTCCACGGTCATCAGAACTACAATATTGCATGCAAAGGGAACGGAGGGAGAGGCGAGGATGCTTGTTGGCCTTTGGAAGTTCATTGTGGTTTTCATACTCTTGTTGATCATCCTGGACCGTTACTTCCAGCTTGGGAATATTGGCGCCATCATCGGAGCCTTCGGTGGAATGTTCCTTGGCTGGTCTCTGCAACAACCGGTGAGCGGATTCGCGGCATGGTTGCTAATTACGTTGAAGAGGCCCTTCAGGGTTGGAGATAGAATCCAACTGCCTTCCTATGGCTTGGTTGGAGACTGCATCGATGTAGGTCCAATGTACACAGTCCTCAACCAGGTTGGGGGATCTGTTGGAAGCGAGGAGGCCGTTGGTAGAGACATACTGATACCCAATGCGATGCTTTTTGGTAACCTCGTGATAAACTACACGCCCAGAAAATCCGAGATGCAGGTTGAAGTCAAGCAAAAAGAGCCTACAGAATCGCACATCCTAGACGAAGTTGTCTGGAACATCCCGCTTGGATCGAACTTGGAGGAAGCTGAAAGAGTACTCATAGAAAGTGCTGAGGAAGTCACTGGCGACATAATCAAGAAGACAGGGCAACATCCATACGTAAGAGGCGAATCATACAGCAGCGGGGTCACTCTGAGGCTAAGATACATGACACTCGCAACAGACAGGCCCAGGATAGCTTATGAAATAAACAAGAGGATTTTCAAGCGACTATTCCAGCCATATAAGGTTGGTGACAGGATCTCTATACCTGCATGGGGAATCGTGGGCGATGTGGTGGATTTTGGACCTATGTTTACAACCCTCCACCAAGTTGGAGGTACAGTTGGTACCGAAGATCCAGTAAACAGAACGATAACGATCCCGAATTCGGTTCTACAAGGAACATGGGTGATAAACTACACACCAGAGATCCGAGATGATACCACCATGCTTCCAACCAGCGAAGCAAAGTCGTATTTGCTAGACGAAACCGTGTGGAGGATAACGTTCGATTCCGATTGGGAAGAGGCTGAGAGGATCATGATCGAAGCTGCCGAGGAAGTAACTGGTGACATTGTAAGGGAAACGGGCAAGAAGCCCTATGTAAGATCGGATATCTACGATTATGGGGTTTACATGAGGCTGAGATACATGGCTCCAGCGACCGACAGGCCAAGAGTGATGCATGAGATAAACAAGAAAATATTCGAAAGAATCTCCGAGAGCAAGAAAGTTGACTTCGCAATACCTTTCATCTACTCATACAAGAGGGGGCTGGATTTCATCGCCAGACCAGGCAATTTTGAACCAGCAAACGTTGCGTGCCAGTGTGGGGCGCTCAACCCCTCAAAAGCAACTTTTTGCATCAATTGTGGTAGAAAGCTTAAGAGCTCGGCATAATCGCTCGAACATACAAGCCTTTCAAACGTGGGAGTTCCAAAGGCACAAATCGTCGATGAAGCTATAAGTCTGGCAATCGATGATTTACAGTGGAGCGAATGACCATGTCCAAAAAGTCTGTAAAGATAGTGGCGATTGGAGCTGGAAGCAGCAGTTTTGGAAGGGGCATCATAGTCGATACGATGCGCTCGAAAGAGATGAACCAGCTCGACTGCACGCTTAGCCTTGTCGACATAAACGCAAAGGCGCTGGATCGGATGGTTTCACTTGCAGAGCATGTTGGCAAGCATTTGGGCTCGAAGATAAACATTGATGGAACTACGGATAGAAGGGAGGCTCTTCGGGGAGCAGACTTCGTAATAACATCGGTTGCAATAAAGCGCATGCCACTTTGGGAGCAGGATTTCAGAGTTCCGATTTCCTATGGATTCTGCCAAGCTCTGGGGGAGAATGGAGGGCCTGGTGGTATCTTCCATGCTCTACGAAATTTCGAGCTAATGATACCAATATGCAGGGATATAGAGGCGCTCTGCCCAGAAGCGCTTCTTCTCAATTACACGAATCCAGAGAGCCGGATCGTCATGGCGATCAACTACCTTACAAAAGTAAAGGTTGCAGGCCTTTGCCACGGCGTCAACATGGCGCATGAGGCAGCTTCCAAGGTTTTGGAGCGACCCATCGAGAATCTAAAGATCATCACGGGTGGCCTGAACCACTTCTTCTGGGTGCTAAAGGTTGTAGATGCAACTACAGGTGAAGATCTCTATCCGGAGCTGCGGCGAAGGATAGCGGAAAATAGGCCCGTAACCCTCCAACCTTTGGTCAGAAAGCTTGTCGAGATATTTGGGTACCTGACGATTCCTTCAGACGACCATGTAGGAGAGTATCTCCAGTTCGCGTCGGAATTCACAGGTTCGAAGTGGCCATATGGGCTGGAATCCAGACGAATTCCGAAGGAAGAGGCGAGCGAAGCAAACTGGCTCGACCCATATGCGTATGGCGAAAAGCCGCTCGATGAAAATATATTGCGGCCAAGTGGCGAACTCGCCATCCCCATAATCCTCGATGTTGTTCTAGATAGGAAACGATGGGAGCCATCCATCAATGTTCTGAACGATGGATTATACGTTGACAACCTTCCCAGGGATGCTGTTGTAGAAGTTCCAGCAATTGTCGATGCAGGTGGCATACACCCGGAACCTGTTGGCTCAATACCGGAGCCACTTGCGGCCCTCAACAGGCTAGAGGTATCGATCCAGAAAGCGGTCGTAGAAGCCTACAGGACCCGTTCTCGCAGGCTCCTCCTCCAAGCACTTCTTCTCTGCCCCCAAGTAACGAGTGTCACAAAAGCTGAAAAATTGATTGATGACATGTTGGAACTTCAAAAGGATTACCTTCCAGAATTCCATGAGTAAAGCTACCATTATGTCATGCCCCCGCTTCTATAATGGTTCTGGCTAAGATCGAATGTCTTAATAATCTAAACGAATGTCAACCATTTCTCATATGCTGGATCTTTTCCACGTACAATCTCAAAGAACTTTGACTGTATCTTTTCCGTTATTGGGCCACGCCTTCCTTCACCAATGATTCTGCCATCTATCTCTCGAATCGGAGTAATCTCTGCAGCCGTTCCAGTGAAAAATGCCTCATCGGCGAGGAATAACTCCTCCCTCAGTACCTCCCTTTCAATGATGCTAATGCCAAAATCTTTGGCTATCTGCTTTACTGAAGCCATCGTTATGCCTTGAAGTGGTCCAGTTGCAATCCAGGGCGTGATGAGTTCCCCATTCTTGACTATGAAGATATTTTCCCCAGGGCCTTCTGAAACAGTACCACTTGTCGATAGCACAATAGCCTCATCATAACCGGTTTGCAAAGCCTCTACCTTTGCTAGGACAGAATTGAGGTAGTTGGCGGTTGCTTTGGCTAGTGGAGGAAGCACGCGAGGATCGAGGCGGCACCAAGATGAAACTTTACATCTTACGCCCTTCCTAAGCCCCTCTTCTCCCAGATACGTTCCCCAAGGATATGCTGCGATTGCAACTTCCACTGGATTTTTAAGGGGGTTTAGGCCCATCTCCCCGTAGCCATAGTACGCAATCGGTCGGATGTAGCACTCTTTTAACTTATTGGCCCTAATTGTCTGGATTATAGCATCCGAGAGCTGCTGCTCTGAATATGGCAGCTTCATTAGGTAAATCTTGGAGCTTTCTACCATCCTCCTAACGTGGTCCGCTAACCTAAAAATGGCAGGTCCTCTCTGTGTTTCATAACACCTGATCCCCTCGAAAACTCCAGTCCCATAATGGAGAGCATGAGTTAATACATGCACCTTCGCATCGTCCCAAGGGACAAGTTTGCCATCCATCCAGATGAATTCGGTCTTCTGCAACATTCTTCACGCTGGCACAAGTCTGCACAGGTGGTTTTTAACGCCTTTCGTTCCGGGTAGCCTTATTAAGGGATTGGAGAAAGTAGACTGGAGGCTGGTTAGAACTTGAGATGGGAGGAGCTAACTTGGAAAGAATTTCCTGAGGCAGTAGCCAAATCGAAGGGCGTTTGCATCTTGGCGCTCGGTGTCTTGGAGAAGCACGGGAATCACCTTCCGCTTGGTACCGATGTCCTCAATGTCCATAAACTTGCATGCCTCGCTGCCGAGAAGGAAAGCGCCATAGTTTTCCCCCAGTTCTATTTTGGCCAGATATATGAAGCGCAGCATATGCAGGGCACGGTCGCCATAAGACCAAACCTAATGCTCGAACTTCTCGAGAACGTCTGCGACGGGATAGTAAGGAACGGATTCAGAAAAATCCTAATCGTCAACGGACACGGGGGTAACACAAACATGCTTGAATTTTTTCTTCAACTGATGCTTTACAGAAAGAAGAACTATCTCGTCTACCTTTCAGGATGGTGGCCACGAAAGCCCGAAGACCAAGAGTTCTACAGGAATCTGATGGAGACCAAGGAGCATGGCCATGCATGCGAATGTGAGACAAGTTATAGCTTGGCCAACTTCCCAGAACTTGTTAAGATGGATTCGATTTCAGAAAAACCCGGCCATACTCTTGATCGTCTCAAACACCTTGAGGAAATGGGCATACGGACACCAGTCGACTGGTACGCGCGATATCCAGATCACTATGCTGGAGATGCTAGGCCAGCTTCAAGGGAGAAGGGGGAGAAATTAAGGGATAAATGGGTAGAACATCTAGCAAAAACTATCAGAATAGTGAAGGAAGACGAAACCTTGCCAGCTTTGTATGAGCAGTTTTTCGCTCGCATAGAACATTGATGTTACTCAATAGTCGAAACAATGGTGGAAAGAATTATCATTAGAATCCATACCACCTAGTTTATAAATTCAAGCATCTTTGGGGCAATTTAATAA
>CAZWAU010000207.1:0-3583 GCA_964631995.1 uncultured Nitrososphaerota archaeon | reverse complement strand
CATTCAGCCACGATTCTAAGATTATCTGGGTCGTAGTTTATGTACTCGAAGTGATGATGCTTTACGTTAATGTCTCCATCCTTCAGGGCTGCTGCCAAAAGCCTTGCTCCCTCGGGACAGTACATGTCGATTGGGAATTTCGGATTGACTATGGCTTCTTGGTCTCCCCTTCCCCCGATCGATTTGATGTGTGGCGTGACACTTTCGTATGGCAAGTTCAAAATGCGAAGAATCTTTATCAGATTCCCCACAGTTATCGAGTCCCTTCCCTCGTTCACTATCCTGTGGAAGTTTTTAGCGTCGATTCCAGTGGCTTTTGCCAGCTCGATGTAAGACCCATCTTGACTCCTATTGGTCGGATATAGTTTTAAAGCCTCAAGGACGTACTCTCTGAGCTTGCCCTTCTCTAGCACCAGCGTGAATGTTTCGCTTACCTGCCACCATTGGGTACGAAACCAACCTGTTAGGTCTTGCTGCTTGCTTGTGGCGCTAGATTTCTCTTTCGAATTTACTTCCGACACTGCATCCTTCTTCTTCCTTTTCAGCTTCTTTGGTCTTACAATCTTACCATGCGCTGCGGCCTTGCCAATGTCGGGCTTCGCTACCGATTTCCAGTTCGCTTCCCTCCTCGCCCTTACGCCGCTCACCCAACCCAATACCCTTGCCGTTGTGCCAAACGTTATCACTGTGCCATAATATATCGCAATAATAGCGAATATCGTGACAACTAACGATAGGATCGAGATCGTAATAGGCCAAAGGAATATTCCTTGTACATACTTGAGGAACTCCTCAAATCCCTTGAGATATTCCTCGATGTATTTCAGGAGGTCCAGAGCTTTAAGGAACCATTTGAGGGCACCATACAATGTGAAGAAGGCATCCTCCGACCCCTTAGGCGTACTAGCGACCCTTGTGTAGATCAGGATTAAGATCATGGCGAGGAGTGCGGCCATTACGCCGCTGATTTTCCCACTTCTATCCTTGATGATACTCCTCAAACCATGTCATTAGGCAATTTCCATGCTGCTTATAAGCTCCCATATATCTGACAGATTCCCTAAAGCAGCTGTATGGGACAGTGCATTGATCGCATTGGGGACTGTGACAGGAACTTAAGACGCGCGACCAATGCACCGCACATCCCTATCAAAGGCGTTTATAAGCCCCAATGAATCCGTAATTCCATTTGCTACCTCCCTGCATTAATGGATGCCTACAAGGCTTGAATCCGGAGGAGAAGGCGACTATGACCTATAAGGCGAATGATTAAATAGTTAACATTATATATTTTGTTAACTGACTTGCATGGCCGAGAGAACGATATCGATTCTAAGAGCAGTCGGTAATCCGAACAAGGCTAGGGTGATTGCCCACCTAGCCAAGCATAAGGGGGAGACGGCAGAGGATTTGAGCAAGCATCTTGGCTACCCGCTTCCTACCGTCTACAAGTACCTCCGGGAGCTCGAGGCCGCGAGGATTGTTAAGAGCGAAGTCAAGGGCAACGTCAGGCTCTACCACGTGAGCGATTTCAAGCTCGTGATATCCCCTGAGAGATTAATGCGGGCATTCGAAGGGCAAAGCATCTTGGACGTTTATAAGTCCAAGTATGGCGACGATGGGATGAAACGGTTAAGCGAATTGATGGCCAAGGTGGATGATGGCAAGATGACCTTCAGGCAGGCCGCATCGACACTTGGAACGACCTACTACGAGTTTGTCTCGCTCCTGAACGAGATCGGCGCTATCGATGGGTAAGAAACTCGTCGTGGACTCATCGGTCCTCATAATCCTGAGCAGAATGGGGGCATTGGAAGCCTATCTGACGCGACGAAAGGGCGAAGGCTATGAAGTCCTCGTTCCGAGGGCCATAGTGAGGGAGTTGCTGGTCGAACCCAAGAGATACGCCGAAGGAATCAAGGTAAAATATCCAGAGTTGGCGAGTAAGATAATGCAATCGGTTGGTAGGGTGAATGGTGCTATTCAGCAAGGTCTGATCGGAGTGGAAACGGTGAATTATAGGGAATATTCCAAAATAATGGACAACGTTAGGAAACGTCTGAGCAGGCTCGACGCAAAACCGGAACATGCGGTAAAGAAGGGCGATCCAGAGCTGATAATTCTCGTCATCCAGCTTTACGACAAGTTCAAGGAAAAGATCTTCGTTTCTACAAAAGACAAGAGTTTGATAAAGATATTGAAGTTATTCAGCAGGAGAGTTGAGTATGGTATATTGAACGGTCCATGAGTCCTTTATGAATCCTTATTTCTGCCGTCCCTGTGGCAATTCATCCACGTTTTAGTGTATAATCTATCACATTACTTTATCTTTCAATAATACTTGTGATGTTGTTAGTCTTACAACTAGCGTTCATAGCTCTCGGGAATATCACTAACGTTCTAAGGCTTTCAAACACACTTTATCTAATCCTCTTGAATCCGCTTATAAGCTCCCATGAATCTTGTAGAATCTGCATCTGAAAGAAAATTATTTTTCCATTTTCACTCACCTCCTCGTCAGAAATACCTGCAAGGCTTAAGATATTGGGAAGGAGTCCTTATCGTAGTGATTGCAGGCCGCTCCTCAACTCCGTTCTTAATTACTTTCAGTAATTCCCTTTCGGCATTTTAGTTTTTCAAATCGAACTCAATAGGCTGCTACATACAACCATACACTATTCTTATGCATCCTAAAAGATTGATTGGAGCTTAAGTGTAGAGTGACAGAGATAATGACACTAAAGCGTGCCACAATTAATGACACTATTGTGAAGCGGCCCAATGCGAGGGCATGGCAAAGGGAACACTTAAGTACCTTCGTGAGCATAAGACGATGAGCTAAATCGTTCTCATCCGCTAAGGAATTCATGTTCACATACTACTTCTAGTGGAACAGACGCAATCTAAAAGAGATTTATAAAAACATAGCAATTCAGTATTCGGTAAATTTCCTTTTTCTAAGAGCTGTCAAGTCTATTTCTCCAGTTTTAGGATTTTGCGTTAGAACCCATTTTTCCATCGCCAATGCTCCGATTATCGCGTCTATTCTCCTTCCACGTTCATCATAGCCTAGTTCTTCGACTGGATGAGTTTCAATGCCAAAGGTCAATCCTTCTATTGAGCAGTTAAGTGCAGATGCCTCATCGATCTTGTAAGTCTGACCACCCAACCCAACTCTAAATGGAACGGTTTTCCATCTGACTTTAGAAGCGAATTCTCCTCTGACATAAGAACGAGTAGATTCTGTGTCGAAGAGCACATACGCTTTCTTTCCCTCTATTTCCATATCCTTGAAAAAACACCGATTCATCTTTAGATTTCAACCAAAAATTGATAGCTTGCTCAAGAGCCTTACTAAGAGTCAAGCCCCTCCTAATTGCCTCGGCCTTGAACTCCCTAAGTTTTCTCTCATCTATCTTTTTAATTACGAGGGTCACCTACTTCACCTAGGTGACATTATTGACCTAGGTGATATGAACTTTTCATTAATGGAATATTGACATTTTCATCCATCTGCCTTTCCAATCTCCATCTGGTAGAGCATGAAGATTTTCCAGATGTAGTTGAGCTTGATCACTATGGC
>CAZWAU010000206.1:0-4104 GCA_964631995.1 uncultured Nitrososphaerota archaeon | reverse complement strand
ATTTCATCCCACCCGGAAGAATATCAGGCTTATTTGAATTTAAAAGACTATCTTTTACCTGGCAGTCATTTTTAAGAATATTTTCAAAATGCGCGATAAAAAGTGCCATTGCTAATGAGATTGTTATGCCATTGGAAAATTCATTGGTGCCATTTTCTGATAGTAATAAAATGGACAACCAAACAAATAAATTAACCTCTAAAATACGATGATATCGAAGGAAATTGCCTACTAGGCTCATCGATCGTGAAGGTACTGCATTGATCGTCATAGATGTCCAGGAGAAATTGCTCCCAAAAATTGCTTGTAAGGAAAAAATCGTCGCGAACATTGTAAAATTGATAAAATTCTCAAAGATATGTAGCATACCAATCATATTGACGGAACAGTATCCTAAAGGCCTTGGCCCAACTGTAAAGGAAATAAAAGATGAGATTCCAGACATAGCTCCTATAGAAAAAACGACCTTCAGCTGCATCGGAGTTCCAGAATTCGATAGTTCGTTAGAAAAAATGAAAATCTCAACATTGATCTTGACCGGAATTGAGGCACATGTCTGCGTTGCGCAAACAGCGCTTAAGGCTCTAGACAATTACCAAGTATGCGTGATATCCGATGCTGTGTCTTCGAGGGACCTCTATAATGTTGAAATAGGTTTGCAGAGAATGAAAGAAAATGGAGCAACTATTTCTTCAACCGAGATGGCGATGTACGAAATACTGAGGGACTCTAAAACCAAGGAATTTAAGGAGTCTCTAGCTCTTTTGAAATGATCCCAAAAACATTATGCCAACTAAGGGTCATAGACTGAATTTGTAGCTATTCAGGATAAACATGATCTGAACTTTAAAACAGCGATAACTAGCTATTTTATGGTCACCATTTATCTTATTTGCCTGCTGCAATTAATTTGTAATGATGAATTTGCCTTTCCATGAAGAACAGGGCCTTCTCATAAAAGTTAGGCCCACCAAAGTTCCCCGATTTCAGAGATACCAATATCCCGGAGTATTCTGGGTCTTCACTTATCGAGAAGCAGATCGGTATGCCCGGATCTACCTGCTTGCCCACATACAGACCTATCAGCTTTAATTTCTTACACACAGCACCTGAGGTCTCTCCGCCAGCGACTATGAGCTTGTTCAAGTATGCATCTTCCATGAGTGCATTTGTAACTTCCGCATTTGCATTCGATATCGCACTTCCTATACTAACTTCTGAAAGGCCAAGCCTAAGGCCTACATTTTTAGTTTTCATGATGTCTGCACCACCACTAGCTGTGTACACGATGACATTTTTACCCCTACGCAGTTCTCTTTTTCCTTCATCGATCACTCTCTGTACCTCTTCGTGATAACCTCTTCTACTTTCCAAGATTTTCACAGTATCAAGTTTAAAGCTGCTAAAACCTCTCTTTATGGCATATTCGTTCTGCCTGATCGTAGCTTCAGCACAACTTCCAGCTACGACAAGTAGTGGATCTATTCCCCTTTTTAGGGCAATCGGTACTTTGTTCTTTTTCTTCTTTGACAGAAGTCCTTTTTCCTTCCAAATCAGAGGTAACTCCATTGCCAAGGCAGAAGAACCGGTGACCAATTTATGGTTGTATACCGCTCTAGCAATCGTCCTTATGTCCTTCTGCTCGATCGCATCCATAATGATTATCTCTACGCCAGAAGAACCAAGCCTCTCGATCTCCTTAATTACAGCCTCTGTACCTTTCTTGACGGTCTCATAGTTGCACAGACCTATCCTCCTCTTTGTCTGAAAACCCAACCATACGACTAGATCGGCCTCTGTCATCGGATTCAATGGGTGTTCCCTCATGTGCGAACGATCTAGGCGAACTCCATTTACAAAATGGTTGCCCATGTATGTTGTTCTTCCATTAACAGGAAGGGCAGAAAGGGCAATAGTTTTTCCTCCAATTAGGTCAAGGCCGGCATCGATCATCTGGCCTATGTTTCCCAGAGGTGTCGAATCAAAGGTCGAGCAATATTTTAAATAGTACATTTTCGGATTAAATTTCCGAAGCGATCTCAAAGCTTCCAAGGTCCTTCGATAAGCTTCTATCGGTTCTATTGATCTCGCCCTTGTGCCAATGGCAACTATATCGATGTCCCTTGAGTACTTTTCTAGGATGTGATGAGGCTGCTTTTCGAAGAACATGACAGCACTCATTCCATGCTCAGCGAACATGCCAAGAAGATCTGTCATTCCGCTATCGTCATCGGCTACAGCGCCAACTAACATGTCTGCTTCCAGCTTCACGAAACGCTATCACTTAAGCTTTCAGGAACTTTCTTTTTCGTAAGCCGGTGCCAGGTTTCATGCCATGATGGGGCAAGTTCGATGCCATAAAGAATGGAATTCTTATTTTTGATAAGCTAAAGAGCCTTGGGTTTATTTCATCTGGAAGGCCTTGGCTGGATTTCTCCGCATGATCGTCTCGATAAATTCCCTTTTGAAATCTCTCCCAAGCATCATGGGCAGAAAATCTCTAACCAAATAAGCATAACTGCGAATTTTTCCTCCCAAAGGTTCTCCAACATTATACCATCCCGCGTCCTGAGAAAGTAGAAGATGATCTTCAAGACCTTCATTTGCCACAAACTCAATCATCTTTAGAATCTTCTCAACATTACCTTCCCCCACACTGTCATATTCGATCCAAGCTCCCCTTTTTGCAATTTCTCGATGAATGTTCAGATCCTCCTCAGCATCGCAATGGACCACGATCAACCTCCCAAGGTCTGCTCGCTCATCTTCTAGGATTTCCATAACATTGATGGCGGCTATGCCGCTCGCTGTATGGCACGCGATTGCAGCCCCAGTTGATAAGCTGCAAAGCGCAGCAGCCCTCACTATTTTTTGTTGTATCGGGATTACCTTTCCAGGATTTACCGCGATCTTTATGAAGCCAGCCTTGATCGGTGTCCCATCTATTCCCTGCTCGATCTCCTTTATCCACATATCTGCCAAATGACCAGCCGAATACTCCCACACATACTTTGGAAGGAATGGCTCCTTATAAAGTCCAGTGTTTGTCAGGATATGAATGTTTGATGCCTTTGATAGGTTGGCAAGCAATTCAACATCTCTTCCTAAGAAAGCTGGAGTGCAGTCCACAAATCCTTCGACTCCTAGCTGCCTTATCTCTTTCAGATATGGGAGCATGGTCTCATAAACCTCTCTTACTTTGTACCTTCCTTTACTCACCTTATCTGCTCCAATGAAGTCACACATCACATGTTCGTGAACAAGGGCCAAGCCAAACTTTTCCGGTGGAATGTCGCCGAGAACCGTCCTAATTTTTCCCATCGGTTGAAATCGCCTATACTTGGCATTTATATGCTTACGTATCCTTGATAAGCCTTGTTAAAATTTTCGAAATCATGTCTCAGAGGTTATCGTAGAACTGTCTAGGACTTAGCTCCTCAAGAAAGGAACCATTTTCGATTAGGTGCTTCCTAAGATCTAAGCACAGATGGCATTTCGAGACGTAGCCTTCACTTTTTGGCTTGTAGTCATATTTTTCTTTTGCATAAACGAATAAGTCTTCTAAACTCGATATGACAGCTTTTATCACAGGATGTTCATCGAGGTCTATTCCTTCCTCGAAGATTGTGTCAGATCCATCGTACTTACCGAGGGACAAACCGGCGCAATAACCTGAGATGTAGTTCCCGTAATTATCTATGTGCACATGCCATCGCCTTGTCAATTCCTCTAGGCAATTTTCATTGAAGAATTTTTCTGGAGGAAAACGTTTAAAAATTGAGCTGTGCCTCCAAACCAGCCTTCCCATCTGCAGGATGATACCCGCATCGTGCAGGGTTGACAACGCCTCCTCGTCTGCTACTTTTAAGTAGTTTCTAAAATTCATTCTCCCAACAAAGCCAACCCTTTTCATATCTCTGTAAAGTTTTGGGTGGTAAACCATAAGGCCATCTCCAAAGATCTCATAACCTACCCTTATCGCCCTCTCGATATTCTCGATGGGAACGAACTCCGTGACGAAAGGATTGGCGCTTACCAAGACACCTCCCAAACCATTTTCCTTCAGCTTGGAAAACCGCTCTTTCACAACTCCGTCGCTCGTAC
>CAZWAU010000205.1:0-22656 GCA_964631995.1 uncultured Nitrososphaerota archaeon | reverse complement strand
CCCATAGCTCGCCATGGCCAGAAGGGGCCAGCAAAGACATTAGCAGTCAAGAGGATTGTGAACAAGTATGCAAACTTCGTCTCGCTTAACAACTTCCTAATATCAGGCCGAATACTTACAAGGATGTATAGGATTATTATGCCAGCAAGCGGAGCTGACCTATACTCCATTACATAAAGGTTCTCTTGAAAGTTATAGATGCCTCCTATGGCGGCTGTTAAAAACGCTGTGCCACAGTTAACTAAAAATACATAAAGGATAGTTAAGGGTATTATCCAGAGCCATGGGATTTTTTCAATCTTTTCAACTTTCTCCAAAATTTCACACCCCCATAAAATTTTAGAAGATAAAATTTATAAGTTTTACGTCATGTTATTTATAAGTTTTACGTTCCATATGTTGAGACTGTCAAGTAGGTCCGGCCCCATCTCCATTCTTATGATCAAAGATGAAGATAAGCCTGGACCATCAAGCTTAAGAGAAGGGCAAGGCAGTTCAATGTTTGCTTCCCAACTTACAGTCCGAAGGTATCGGAAAACTGGATCAGAGCATGGGTCGCGTTAAGTTGACACTCTCTAGGAAGGAACAGGAAGCCATTTTAATGTGGTTGAGCAACCAGCTGTGGGTATCCGCATGGTTAGAGTAAAGGTAAGTTCGTTGGCCAGCACGGAGGTAGATGGCGAAACTGGAATTAGGGTGGACCTCGTCTCTACCACCCCAAGGGTCATATCGACACCTGGAGGGGCGCAAGATGACCTCTCTGTAGCGCAAAATGTGATTCAGGGCCTGGTCACAGGCTTGCAGCAGGTTGGCCTGATGCCAAAACCTGGTCAGCCAAGGATGATATTATTTTTGACAAGTAAAGAATACTCCAGCCTCGGCGAGCCACAGATCAATGATATCATCGACCTGGTTTTTGAGAATTCTAAGATAACTTTCAAGAAGGTTGCAGGGATGGCTACGTCCTCTTGAGATCACTCGACCGTTATGGTCCCTGGGCTCGTGCTCTCTTCGCTTGTACTTTCCTCTCTGGTGCCAGACTTTGACAAGATCATGATCGCTTCCTGGACGCTCTCGAGCTCATTCAGCGTCTCCTCAAGCCCGAGTTTCAGAGCTTCAGCCACCTTATTGTACCTGTCTTCCTTTATCTCGCCTGAGACGAAACGAACCTCCGTTGATGTCAAGCACTTCTCCAAAAGCCCAGCTTGATCCTTGAGCTCGCTGAGCTTTGAAGCAAGTCTATTCATCATCTCGTTCTTCCTTGACTCCGCGCTCTTCACAGCCTGCTCGAAGTCCTTCCTCAGAAACTCCAGTGTCGCCTGGGATACCTTCCCCTGCCTGCCAAGCTCGTTCAACGCCTTTAGTCTCTTGGCCGAAACGTTGATCTGCTTCACAACATCCTCGAAATCAACTTCCCATGCGAACAAAGTTTTCTCTTTCAAACCCTATGAGTGAGGGGATATTTAACATTATCCTGAACACCGTGATCCTTTTTAACCAAAGACCAGATTCGGGCAGAGGAAGCGAAAAAGGTTCTATATCGCTGGTCTTGTTTGGGCCATTCCAGCAGCCCTGCGCTCCTCGCGAGTAAGTTCATACACCCTCTTCAGCAGGGTTATGTCCGCGGCGGTGTACTCGACCTTCCTCATATTGAACAGCCTCCTGTGCGCCTCAACGACCGACTCGAAAATCGCTTCGACCGGTTTGCTTGCCAAAATTTTATCATAAATAGTGAAGCTTGGCACATCCTCTGTAACCATTCCATGCAGCTGGGATGCGGTGCCTACCTTCTTTCCTGCCGATATCGTTGTGGCTGCAGAAGTTTTAGAGTAGCCTCCGATGAAGGCTCCGAGCTTAGTTTCGCCTGTGTCAAACCTTTGCCCTCCAGCGCTTACCTCTACCGTTCCTAAACCATCCTTCGATTCCGAGACTGTGGTCATCGTGCCGAGAACTACCCACTCGCCGACGTATGAGTGCCCCATGAATCCAACGCGGACCTCAGAGTAGCTGTGTACTATGGTTCTCTCCATCTCTCCTCCAACTATGCAGAAATCCCCAATGCTTGAACCTTCGTGGATTCTGGTTGAAGGAAGTATTTGAGTTCCAGAACCGATGTATGAAGGCCCCTGGATCCAGGAATTCGACTGGATAGTTGAGTTAAGGCCAATGTAGACAGGACCATTCCGTGTATCGACTACAGCTCCAGGTTCTATCGTCGAGCCTGCACCTATCGAAAGTTCATTCCTTTTACCGAGGATCGTTGCTCTAGCATGAACTTTCCCAGCTTTCGACCTCTTAAGCGAGGCGAAATCGATCTTTAAGATCTCAGCATTCAACTTTATGATCTCCCAAGGGTAAGTAAGGAGCTGAGCATCCCTTATCTCAACCTTACTTGGGGCTGACCTCTCAAATTGAGAGACGTCGAGGCTGGTCAGTGGTTTTGAAAGCCTTGTTGCAAACTCCCTTGCTTTCGAAGGAGCGAAGCACGCATAAACGAGCCTGCCATCATTCACTCCAATCTGCCCTTCCGGGACTCTGAGCAGCCTTCTCACCAGATCTTTGCATGGGATGAGTAAGCCATTTAGGAAGAGTGTTGTGCTGTCGATCCTCTCAGGCTTGTTAACGTGAACTTTTTCCCTAGACTCAACATACTCTTTCAAGTGTTCCCTTGTGAAGAGGAGCGGTTCGGAACTGCGGAAAAGTTTCTCGATCCTTGACCTGAAAGTTTCCGCGCCACACATCAAATCAAAAGCTGGACGGGTGTATGTCATCGGCAGGAAATTCTCATATGCGTAATCTTCGAAGATCGCAACTTGTATACTGCGCATCGGGTATATGGTCGGTAAAGAAGTAATAAAACTCTATCGGGCGGAATGACATTCCACCTGGTTTAAATCTGAAGATCGATAGGGTCTGGCTAGGCGAAGCCTTGCTCCAAAGGTTGGTAGTGTACGAGAAGTTAAATATATTCAACCCAATCCGAACTGCGAAACTGAATGAAGTTCGTCTTCGTTACAGGTGGCGTTTTGAGCTCTGTGGGGAAGGGATCCGTTACAGCCTCGATAGGCAAGATTTTGCAGGTCAGGGGATACAGCGCCACCGCAACGAAGATCGATCCATACTTGAATTTTGACAGCGGGACGATGAACCCTTACATGCACGGGGAGGTCTTCGTAACCGAGGACGGGGGGGAGACAGATCTCGATATAGGTAGCTATGAGAGGATGCTCGATAGAAACATCTCACAGGACCACAGCATAACGACGGGACAGATCTACTGGAAGGTCATCAGTATGGAGAGGAAGGGAGAATTCTTGGGAAAATGCGTTCAGATAATACCACATGTTACGGACGAAATCAAGCGAAGGATAATTGATGCTGCAAAGAAGGACAAGGTCGACGTTTCATTGGTCGAGATAGGGGGGACCGTTGGCGATATAGAGGGTGCTCCGTTTCTCGAGGCAGCTAGGCAGCTGAGCCTGAAGCTGCCTGTTGACGCGACCATGTTCGTGCACGTAGCGCTCGTTCCGGTTCTGGACTCGACCGGAGAGGCGAAGAGCAAGCCATTACAGCACAGCGTTCAGGAGCTGAGGAGGATCGGAATACAGCCCGACATCGTCATCGCCAGGACAAGAAGCCTTCTCTCAGAAGAGCTGAGGGCGAAGATTGCACTTTTCGCGAGTGTTCCTGAAGATTCTGTATTCTCCTCTCCAAATCTCTCATCGATCTACCTCCTTCCAGAGAATCTTGATATGCAGGGCCTGGGAGCAAGGATATGTGAGAAGCTAGGTCTCAAACGCCGCAAGCCAGATTGGCGGCCATGGCGAAGAATAGTAGGACCTCTGATAGAGCCTAGGTACCGAGTGACGATATCGCTGGTTGGAAAGTACACGGGATTGGCGGACAGCTACATGAGCGTGATTGAGGCTCTGAAGCATGCAGGAGGCATTTGTAATGCTGGAGTTGACATTAAACTCGTCGAGGCTGAAAAGCTAAGTGGTAGTGAGACAGCAAAGTGCCTGCATGCATCTGATGGCATCATCGTTCCTGGCGGTTTCGGAATCAGGGGCGCCGAGGGGAAGATAAGGGCGATAGGGTATGCGAGGAAGCACGATGTCCCACTCTTAGGAGTTTGCTTTGGCTTCCAGCTTTCTGTTGTTGAATTTGCAAGGAATGTAGCGCGAATGAGGTCGGCGAACACAACTGAGATAGACCCTCATACACCATATCCAGTTATCGACCTCATGGCAGAACAGAAGGAGATAGATTCACTGGGAGCGACGATGAGGCTTGGGGCATCACCCGTAATCGTTGAGAGGAATACGCTCGCCTACAAGCTTTACAGAAGGGAGAAGATATACGAGAGGCACAGGCACAGGTATGAGGTCAACCCATCCTTGAAGGTGAGGCTCGAGAAACATGGGCTGAAGTTCTCCGGTTACACCGAGGACAGGAAGAGGATGGAGATCCTCGAACTACCCGGGAAGCACTTCTTTTTTGCAACCCAGTACCACCCAGAGTTCAAGAGCAGGCCAGGTAGGCCAGATCCTGCTTACTATGGTCTGGTAAGGGCGGCCCTAGTAAAGAAGCTTGGGAGGAGAGCGCCCAAGATTAGAAGAGCCTTCAGCTATGCTGCGGCCTCTACAACCTGGCAGAAGATTCGATAGCCCTAACCTTTGCAACCCAGCTGCTGAAGCCTTCAAACTCTGGATACTCCATGTAGAGCTTCTTTATCTCTTTCATGAGGCGGGCAACATTCCTCAACCTGATCAGGAAATCGATCTTTCCAATTCCCCTAAAGGCTCTTGTAGCCTTTTCAGTGATCGAAAGGTTGAGGTCCCCAACCTTGCTGGCCAAGAGAATGTCCTCAGGTTTGACTATCTCGTGCGCCATTCCGAAGTTTATCTCGTCGTTTGATGAGGCTTGCAAAAACCTCCTGAATGCGTCTAGAGAAGCTTGCTTTGCCCCATATGCCAGCATGTAACGCCTGTTATATTCCCAAAGGCACTTCCTTTCGACAGACCCTTTGGAAAGCGCTTCGGCACAAACCTCAGCCAGAATCTTTCCGCTCAGCATCGAGGAGCCGATCCCACCACCGTGCATTGGGCTGACGGTTGAGGCCGAATCACCTGCGACCATAAGACCGTCGTAAACCATCGAATCCATCGGCTTGGTTGTAGGAACTATGCCACCACCTCCGTTCACAAATGTCGAACCTGCTAAAATTTCCATTGGGGCAAGATACTTGAAGAAAGCATCCCTTGGGCTTATGCCTTCGCTTGCCTTGACTCCTAAACCAACATTTACCATCTCATCCCCAAGAGGAAAGATCCAGGCATACCCGCCCGGTGTCCTCTCCTGGTCCAGATAGATCTGGAGGCGCTCCGTAATCCTGCCATTCGTCCTTCTGATCTCGCGGTAGCAGGCCATCGTGTTCTCTCTCGGAACCCTCCTCGAAATGTCCGCATCTGGAACCTGGTGCCTCACAACAGACGCGGTGCCGCTGCATTCAGCCACGACCTTGGCGCTGTAGCTTCTGACACCATCTTTTCCAAAACCCCTAACGCCAGCTACCCTGCTACCTTCGAAGATCGGGCAGGATACATGGAAGCTGTCGACGAGCTCAGCGCCAGCAGAGATTGCCCGCCTTAGAAGAAATTGACCGAAGGCATGTCTTTTCAGCGAGACCGCTCTCAAGCTTTCGTCTTCTATACTGAAGATGCTTTTGCGGTCGGGCGAGAAAACATCTATCCCTGATGAAGAGGAATAGAAACAATCGCTTGGTAGCGAAAGGTTCAGCAGGCTCAGGTGGTGGGAGCCAAGAGCATCGCCGCACACCTTGTCTCCTATGGTTGCTTCAGCCTTTCTGTCGAGTAAGAGAACACTCAATCCGATCTTAGAAGCGGTATAGGCGGCAATGCATCCAGCGCATCCCGCGCCCACGACTAGGATGTCGTACTGCAACAGGATCGAGGATCGAAAGCATAAGAGTCCGTATAAACACCTTTCGCATTGGGCATGATATTGGCTGGCTTCGAAGCTGAGGAGGTCAAGGAAGGGCTTGCGGTATTGCTCGTTCCGAAACTTGAAACTTATAGGCAGAGCCCAAATGAGTATGTCCCATCAAGGGCGCCCGTATTCTACAACCCCCTCATGAAGGAAAACAGAGATCTTGCAGTAGCATTTCTAAGACAAATTCGCAGGGAATCTGGTGGTGGTATCCTATTTGGAGAGCCTCTGACAGGAACTGGTGTGAGGGGCATAAGGGCTGTACTGGAGGCTGGAGTGGAGCATGCTTGGATCAACGACATATCGAAAGAGGCTACCGCCGTAGCTGCCATGAATGTTCGTAAGAACAGGATCGAGGAGTTGGTAACGGTAGAGAACAGAGACGCGAACATCTTCAGCATTGAACACAGCTCCTGTTTCAATTATTTGGACCTGGATCCTTTCGGATCTCCTTCGCCATTCTTAGAAAGCTCGATCAGAGCTGTGAAGGATGGGGGGACCATAGCGGTGACGGCCACAGATATGGCTACGCTATGCGGAGTCTATCCGGATAAAGCGGCTGCAAGGTACGGCGGTCGATCGATAAGGACCGTTTTCCCAAAGGAGTTTGCTGCGAGGCTCCTGATCTATGCTATCGTGGCTGCTGCCGCAAGGATGGAGCGTGGAGCGAGGCCTCTTCTTTCATATGCCTCTAGGCACTATGTCAGGACATATTGCAGGTTGGAGAGAGGAAGCAAGAAAGCTGTCAAGGCGATCTCTGAGATTGGACACCTGCTCTACTGCAAATGGTGCTTTTTCAGAATTGGCTTTGGTATGGCCGATTTCAAAAAAAATGCAGGGATTGGAATTGGATGCCCTGTTTGCGGGAAGAGAATGGACATGGGCGGCCCGATATGGCTTGGAAAGCACTCGGAAACATCGTTGGTGCAGTCGATCATCGCGCAAACTGAGGAAGGGTTGCTGGATCTCAGGACAAGGAAGATGCTCAGGGTGCTGTCGCTTGAAGACACAGGTATTCTTGGAAGCTACCCGCTCTCGAAGATCTCACAATACTGTCGCAGGTCTCCTCCGAGAAGGCAGGCATTGCTACGCAAGCTGGAGGAGGCGGGTATAGAAGCATGTGAATCAGCTCTTGAGGAGAACGCAATCAAGACTAGAGCTGACATCGGCCAGATCTCTGAATTTCTCTAGAAAAACTGCCTTCGGGCATGAATCCCCTGCAAACTAGGTAGATTTCAGAGCTGCGTTTCCTCGTTGCCATTGGTCTGAAAAGGTCGACGGAGGAGAATGCACCTCTAAGGGAGGAGAGTAGGCTGTCAAACGAACTTCCCTGAAAAGCTTTCAGGACCATCGAGCCCCCAGTTCTCAAGACATCGAATGCGATTTGAGCTGAGGAATACGCGATGCTTATCTGCCTCTCCTGGTCAAGCTCCCAGATACCAGTTAGATTCGGAGAAGCATCCGAAAGGACAACGTCTGCCTTTCCTCCCAGCGACTCGATGATTTTCCGCGCAATGCCCCGGTCCTGTATGTCGCCAACGATGGTACTAACATTCTGGGCCTCCAGATCCTTAACAGCCTTCAGGTCAACGCCAACTACGAAGCCGTTCCGGCCTGCAAGCTCTGAGGCTACCTGGAGCCAACCACCGGGTGCAGTTCCGAGATCTACAACTGCATCGCCAGGTTTGATCAACCTAGTTCTGCTGCAGATCTCGAGGAGCTTGAATGCAGCCCTGCTTCTGTAGCCTAGCTCCTTCGCTTTCTTGTGGTATATGTCATGCTTCCTTTCCGAGATCCACCTGCGCCTTACTCTCCCCAGCGACCTCTCCTCCTACCTGAGATGTCAAAATCCATTTCTCGAGCGTGTCGCAATTCTCTGGGGAAATCTCGTTACCACTCGCACACATGCTGCCTGCTTGTGCGCACGTGATGCAAGGAGCACCAAGGATCGAACCTAGCGAAGGCGGCTTCCTTGTGGACTTGATCCTGTATGTCCACCTTCCATCGCAAAGTATCTTTTCCCTCTTTATCAAACCCCAAGACTCCAGCCTTACACAGATCCTCGAGCCCTCCCTGCTGCTCATGTCGAGCTTCTTCCAGAGGTCGGTTTGCAGTATCCCTTCCTCTCCAGCCCTAAAGATCAGGTCGAGGGATTTCTTCTCAAGTATGTCTCTCTTCGTTGCAAACCTCATGGTTTCACCATCGAAGGAGTCTAGATTGGAGTCGTGATCTCTATCCTCTCCAAAAGCTCCTTATACCTATTCCTAATGGTCACTTCAGTTACCTTCGCAACCTCGGCGATCTCGCGCTGTGTCTTGTGCTCCCCTGCAAGGAGGGATGCTACATATGTTACGGCTGCTGCCAGACCTGTTGGTCCTCTTCCGCTCGTCAGCTTCAAGTCGACCGCCATCTTGAGGAGCTTAAGGGCGAATATCTCAACGCTTCTTGGAAGTTCGAGTTGCTCTGAAAATCTGGTGACGTAGAACTCGGGCGATGTTGGCGGTGTAAGGACGCTCAGTTCCCACGCCACGTATCTGTAGGATCTACCAGCCTCCTTCTTGGCAATGGCGCATGCCGATGCAACCTCTTCAAGTGTCCTGGCCATTCCGAACTGCTTGCATGAGATGTAGACCGATGCGGCAACAACACCATGGATACTCCTTCCCTTGACCAACTTGCTGCGAAGCGCCCTCCTGTATATGAGGCTCGATGATTCAAGTATCGTCCTAGGGAGGTTCAGCGAATCCCCTACCTTCATTATGACGTTCAAGGCATGTGAAAGGTTTCTGTCCGAGGAGTTCGAGACTCTAACCCTGTCTTGCCATCGAGCCATCCTGTCGACATGTTCCTGGTCCATGCTCGGAGGCGCTCTGCCAACTTGGGTTGATAGACCCCCGTCGTGGATCATCAGGGACAAGGGAGCTCCTGCTCGATCCCTCTTCTCACGCTCCTCCTCATCGAATGCCCTCCACTCAGCTGAACGATCGACTATGTGTTCTTCTGCAACATAACCGCACTTCTCGCACACAAGCTCCCCGTGTTCGTAATCCTTGATGAAATCTGTGCTACCGCAGTTGGTGCAGCGACTTGATTGGAATTTTCCCTCAGCCAATCTTAGTCCTCCTCTCAGATGCCCTTCCGCGCTTGACGAAGAGTTGGGCGCCAGGCAATACGCTATTGGAGTGCGGCCTTACAAGGAGGAATGGCGAAGATACCGGGCCTAGCACATCTTCAACCCTTCCAAGTTCCTTCCCGCTGGATGAAAAGAGCAGGGTGCCAAGCTTTGGCACGTGCTCCGCACTTGCTAGGAAATGGCCGCTGGGTACCGCCGAAAGGATCTTGCCTATTCTCCTCAAAATGGCGACTATCACCCAGTTAAGAACCAGGCGCGGCGACGTTGCTATTTATCCTTTACTTTTTCGGTCTTTTCAGACCTGGAACGCTTTATCTGCGCTGCTATCCTCTCGAGCATCTCTGCCTTTCTACCTTTTTTCAATACGCGTACTGCGCCTGTACTTTCGGTCGGCTCTCTTGGATGGGATGCGCTCTCCTCGACCAAGAAATCGTATCCTAGTGCGCTGCACGCTCCTGCTAACTCGCTTAGCCTTGGGCTCTGGATGCCCTTCGTCTTTGAAACCTTCCTTCCTTCCCCTCTGGTCTTCGAGGAATCGATGTAGACCGGAAATATGACGACTCGATCGGACCTACGCAAGTGCCTAGCCTTCGGCAATCAGAAGGGCGTTCACTATTCCATTCTGACCTGGACTTGACATGACCCTCGCTTTTCCTAGTGGGGTTTGTATGATTGCACCCTTCGTCACGATACCTCTTCTCTTTAGGTCTACACTTGCAGGATTGTCGAGCACGGAGAGAATATCAGTCCTTACGGTTTTCCCAGAAGGTTCGTGCAGGTTCGCTTTCCTTTCCCTTAGAAGCTTTACCTTGCGATTTCCACCCCTTGCCTTCACCACGGTGCGGCTCGTCTCTCCCACCGTTGTGCTTGCCTCGGTTCCGCCGAACTCGAACCTCCTCCACCCTCTATAGGGGTGTTTCCTGCCTCCTGACTTTTTCCTCTTCTTCAAGTCGCCGTGATAGATCGTCATCGAGCTTGGCCTTGAGCTCGAATTTTATAAGCGTTGACTTTCAGTGCCTACGAACTCCAGGAAAGAGTTAAGTCAGGAAGCGCTGTGAGAAGCAAGAAGGAAAGCGAGCCGAGCCGGTCCAGATGGTCTACATAAAGAGGCTTGAGGTCAGGGGTTTCAAGTCTTTTGGCAGGAGGGCGACCCTGGACCTAGAGAAGGGATTCACGGTCATCACGGGACCAAACGGATCTGGAAAATGCTTGGCCGAAGGAACGAAGGTGGAGACCTCCGTGGGTGAGAAAAGAATAGAGGAGATTTTTGAAGATGCCAAGAGAACGGGCATAGAGATTCGAGTGGCAGGTCTGGAGACGTATGTCCTACCTAGAAGGGCTCTCTTCGTAAGGAGCTTCAACATGGATAGAAAGAGGATTGGGCGGATGAACGTTGCTGCACTTTTCCAACAGATAATCGATGAAGAGATGTACCAGGTTGAAACCGAGACAGGCAGGATAGTCAGGGTGACGGGGGAGCACAGGCTTTTGGCGCGGTGCGAGTATGAAGACTACTGGTTGAGGGCTCGAGAGCTTAGGGCCGGTATGGAGGTGGCAGCAGTTGAGGGGGGAGACATAGTTTGGGAGGCTGTGGGCGATATCAAGGTACTTCGAAGGAGAAGGCGGAAAGTATACGATGTTTGTGTTCCTTTCCACCACAACTTCGTAGGGGGAGCAGGACTTGTCCTCCACAACAGCAACGTTTTGGATGCCATAAAGTTCGTGCTTGGCGAAGTGAGTGCAAAGTCCCTCAGGACCGATAAGTTCGCAAGTGTTGTCTGTGACTCGCTTCCAGAAAGCGGACCAAGCAAGACGGCATTCGTGAGGGTGGTGCTTGACAATACAGACAGGAAGATACCTGTGGACGAGGATGAGGTTGTGATCTCGAGGGAGGTTGATTCATCGGGCGAGAGTGTATACCGACTTGGAAGGACGCAGACATCAAGGACGGCGATAGGAGACCTCATCTCAGTTGCAGGACTTTCCCACAGGGGATACAACATCGTGATGCAGGGGGAGATAGCAAGGATAGCGGACAAGGATCCGATTGAGAGGAGGCAGGAGATAGAGCTTGCGGTCGGGATTGCGGAGTATGACGAGAGGAAGAAGCAGGCTTTAGAGCAGATGAGGGAGGCGGACACGAACATCAGGATTGCGGACGCAAGGATGGAGGAGGTCAGCAATAGGGTTCAGCAACTTGAGGCTGAAAGGAACCAAGCGCTCAGAAGCATCTACCTTCAGAAGGAGATCAAGAGGAACAGCGCTGCGATCTTGTCAGCTTCCATCGCAGAGTTGAGGGAGGAGATAAGGAAGAAGAGGCAGCTTCTGGCCGAGGCTGAGAAGAGGTTCGCGGAGGTAAAGGCGCAGCAGGAATCGAAGCAGCTGGAGTATGAGGGGAAGCAGGCAGCTTGGAAGCGGTTCACTGACGAGATGCTGGAGAAAGGTGGAGGCGAGTTCTCTGAGCTTCAGGCAAATGCTGGAGAGTTGCAGGTCAGGAAGACTGAGGTGAGCACGAAGCTTGCTGCCCTAAAAGAAAGCCTTGAGAGATCGAGGAAAAATCTTGAGACAGTTCGCAAGGGCATTAGGGAGGTCAACAGAAAGATTCGTGTTGAAAGGAGGGGGATGAGGCGTTGCCAAGCTGAAAGGTCGGCGCTCATTTCAAGGATGTCTAGGGAGAGGGCTGCACTCGAGTCGATAAGGGCAAAGATCAGGAGGGCTGAGGAAAGGAGGAAAAGGGCGCTGCAGATCGAGGAAGAGATGGCGTTGGAGGTGGCGGAGAGGACGCAGGAGCTGGCTCTACTGCTCGGAGAGCTTGGCAGCGAGAGGAGAAGGATCTGGGAATTGGAGAGGGGATTGAAGTTTGCATCTGAAAGAAGGGAGAGCCTTGCAACAACTCTTAGGGAACTTGCGAGGCACCTTGACAGGTTGGTAGAGTTGAGGAAGGACCAGAGGCAGAGGCTCCTTGGAATTGGAAAGAACGTTGAGGAGAAGCGGAGCCTTGTTGGAAGGGTTTCGGAGGAGATCGGCGAGCTGACAGAGCTCATAGGACGTGTTAAGGGAGCCCTGATCCAGGCTGAGACTAGGAAGGAGATAGTCCAAACTATTGCGGACGAAGAGAGAGCTGTGATGAAGATACTGCAGCTGAAGCAGGAGTCTTCGTTGGAAGGAGTTCTTGGGAAGCTTTCGGACCTGATAAGCTTCAGGGAAGAAGACAGGGTAGCGATTGAGTCGGCCTCGGATGGGTGGATGAGGGCGATAGTGGTGAAGGACCTTCGGACAGCCCTCATCTGCGCTGAAACCCTCAAGAACAGTAAGCTTGGTAGGATCAAGATCATACCATTGAGCGAGACAGAGGCGAAGGCACTCGAAGTTCCCCAGGCACTTACTGGCAAGGTGAGGCGCGCTGTGGACGTTATTACGTACGACTCAAGCATAGGGCAGGCTGTCTGCAAGGTCTTTGGGGACACGGTCTTGGCCTCTTCAATGCTCGATGCAATAGAAGCCTCCCGCCAGGGTTTGAGGGCCGTAACTTCAGGAGGTGAGGTGTTCGAACCCAGCGGGGGCATAGTGGGAGGCTATTATAGGAAGCCGGTCGATATACTGGCTTTGCTTCCGCCAAGCCATGCGGTCGAGAGGTTGGAGTCTAACCTGTCGAAGTTGCTGGATGTGCAGCAGAGGAGGAGGGAGGAATATGCAGAGAGGTTGAGGAAGGAGCTGGATGCGCTTGCCGAGGAGAAGGCCTTGGCTGAAAGAAGCTTGCAGCTTATAGAGGGAGAGGCCAGGAACATAAAGATCGAGGCGGACAGAATTGCAAGAAACCTCCAGGCAACGATAAGCAACATTGAAAGAAACAAAGAAATTATTGAAAGCATGGAAGATGGCATTGAGAATAAGATCTCTAAAAGGGCGCAGCTGAGGGCAAGGATAGGTAACCTAAGGCAAAAACTCAAGCAGGTGAGGGGGATCGCCTACTCAAAATACCTTGCAACCCTCGAGAAGGAGGAGGCAAGAGCCTCGAGAAAGGTCTCGAAGACTGAGGAGGAGTTTAACTCAGTTTGCAACCGGATCTCGAACTCTCTGAAAAACATCAAGGCGTTCTACGAGCCAACAGCCAAGAGGCTGAAGGGGCAGGCAAAGCAACTTGGGATGCAAATCGGAACCTTATCGTCGAGAATTAAAGAACTTGAGAAGGAGAGGGAGATGCTCGAAGCCCAACTCAATGCCTTGGAGGGGAAAAGGAAAGACCTTTCGCTCCTCATGGAGCAAGCCAGAGAGAAGAGGAAGGCGTTCGAATCTGAAATCGAGAGGCTATCAATCGAACTGGCTGAATCGAACCGAATCCTCGAGGAAAGCAGGGAAGCACTTAGCAGGGCAAGGTTCGATGTCGAGAGAGCTGAGCTGCAGGAGAACGAGAAGCTAGAGGAACTGAAGAAGCTTGGATATGAAGCTCCCATAAGCTTTCCTGAGCAGGAACTCGAAGCTGCCCTTGAGTTGCTTGAGGAAATGAGAAAGGAGGCTGAAGGCATAGGCCCGCTAAACCTTTTGGCGATAGACCAATATGCTCAGCAATACAAGAACTTCAAGGTGCTCTCCGTAAGAAGGAACGAACTCGAGTCTGAAAGGACGAGCATCGTCCGGTTCATGGAGGAGATCGAGTCGAAGAAAAAGGAGGCGTTCATGAAGGCTCTAGAATCGATCAACAGATCTTTCGGCTTGTTCTTCGAAAAGATCACAGGAGGAAAGGCATGGCTCCAGCTTGAGAACCCTGAAGATCCCTTCTCTGGAGGACTGGACATGTTCGTGCAATTTCCATCAAAGAGCCCTAGGCTCGTAAGCGGGGTGAGCGGTGGCGAGAAGTCGGTCTCCGCTCTGTCTTTCATATTTGCGATGCAGGAGCTCAAGCCCGCCCCTTTCTACGTGATGGATGAGGTTGATGCACACCTTGATCCTGTAAACGCGGAGAGGTTTGCGGAACTGGTGAGGGAAAGGTCTGCCACCAGCCAGATGATAGTCATCACACTGAGAGATGTCGTTGCTAGCAAAGCCCACAGAGTACTTGGAGCATATACCAACCAGGGGACGACGAGGATCGTCGAGATGCCAGCGAGGAAGGCTGCGGAATGATCGGCGATAATGCTAAACCAATATGGGTCAGACCACCCGTATCGATCCTTTTCGACATCGTAAAGCTTCAGAAGACGCATCCTTGGGAAGTTGACCTAAGGGCGCTGCTCGAAACCATAACATCTGAAATAAGGCGGGTTGGGCACATCGAGTTCGAGGCTTCAGGGGTGGCACTTCTCTCCTCCACAATCATATTCAGGAGAAAGTCGGAGCTTCTCCTCAAACTTGAGGAGCCTCCAAAACCACCCGAGCCAAAGGAGGAGCTCGATGTGGTCCTTCCACCACCTCTGAACATCCCGATCGTAGTGCCACATGGTAAGTTATCGCTCTCCGACCTGGCACAAGCACTGATGGCGGCGATCTTGACACAGATGCCTGAAAAGAAGGAAGAGGCTCCAGATGTTCTTCCCCCACTCCTTGAGCAGCCTGATGAGTTCATGGTGAACCTTGATGCGCATATCAAGAGCCTCCAGGAGAGAATCAAAAAAATTCTAGAGGAGAATGAAGCGGTGAGTTTTAGCTACTTGGTGGAGGGGATGAAGATCATCGAGGTGGTGAGGACCTTCATAATAATTCTATTCCTGGCAATGAGGGGATTTATAGACATAAGCCAAGAAGAAGAGACTAAAGAGATATGGATAGGGCGGATAAGGGAAGGAGAAGAAGATGGCAGAGCTGGAAGAGGAACTGGCCAAGAAGGTGATTGAAGCAGCCCTATTCGTGGCTGGGCGCCCCCTCGACATCGAGACCCTAGGCTCGGTAAGCAAGCTCAGGAGCCGGGCAAAAACGAAAAAGCTGTCAAGGGCCGTTGCCGAACTGTACAGGAAAAATGATGGGGCGGTCGAGGTGGTCGAGCTGCCAGATGAGCGGTTCGTGATGCGAGTAAAAAGCGAGTATGCTGAGGCTGTCAGAAGGGTGTCCGCAAGGCCGCTCATCACGAAGGGAGCGTTAAGGACGCTTTCGCTTGTCGCCCTGAAACAACCACTGACACAATCTCAGCTGGTAAAGATGAGGGGCCCCCAAGCATATGATCATGTGAAGGAGCTCATGAAAGGAGGGTTTTTGAAAGGGGCGAAGGTGGGGAGGACGCTCCTTCTTTCGACGACAACAATGTTCTCGGACATGTTCAATCTAAGCAGAGAACCATCGAGCATAAGGAGGCAAATGCAGGAGATGATTGAGAAAGGGGCACTACAACAGCAGGAATACAGCCAGGAGCTTGCACAAGAAGAAAAGCAATATGGGACAATGGATGATCTAGCCACGCCGTAGATAGCCCTATTGAAAAAGTTTCGATGCATAAGCGAGCGTAGAGTTGAGAAAAATCTCCGATCATAAAATATCTTGCAGCAAAAATTATTATCAAATTCTGGAGTAAAAATTCCTTAGGAGTGTTTAACGAAGCATCATTATTGGGGTACTGAAAGATGGAAAAACTTTGGCAAAAACTGTGAGTGCACCAACTATTGTTCCACATCGTTAATTGGCAAGACCGTGGCTCTATATCATCGCATCGCATTGACTTTATTAAAATTCCTCGATCTTCCCGACAGTGCAGCCTATGGCAATCATTTGCATAGTCAACTTCTTATTTTTAGAATAAGTCAAAATGGGGCTTAGGCGACAGTATAAGCATATTGTTCCTGGAAGTTTCCTAGCCATGTAAGCCAAAACGAAATGGCACCACTATACAAAATGAAAAATTAAATACAACTAATGTATAACAATAACATATTTAAAAACCAGCCCGAGGTTGAAGGTGTGATTTGTTTTATGAAAGAGGAACATAATTCTCTTGAAGTCGTGCCCCATGTAGAGTTAGAGAAGTATCTGGGTAAATGGTATGAGATTGCACACCTTCCATTTAGATTTGAGGATGACTGTACTGATATAACAGCGACTTATAGCATGTCTGAAGATGGCAATATTTCCGTACTCAATGAGTGCCTAAAGAGGGGCAAGCTGAAAAAGGCAAAGGGCAAAGCAAAAGTCGTAGACAAGAATACTGGAGCGAAACTTAAAGTAACATTCTTCTGGCCATTCTCCGCTGATTATTGGATTATAGACTTGGGAAAGGACTATGATTATGCAGTTGTAGGCACACCAAACCGCAAGTATCTCTGGATATTGAGCAGGATGCCGCAGATGGATGATGAACTATTTTCCCGAATAATAGAATCTGTAAAGTCAAAAGGTTTCGATGTGAGCAAGCTTATCAAAACCAGCCATAAATAGAAATTATTTGGATTGGGTTTCAAACTTGTTGAAATCCGATTGAGGGCTTGCTTCTGAGATTCCAGCACCCAAGACGTACTGCAGCAATTTCTGGAGGTCGAGTTCTCCCCTGCTCCTCCAGTCCAGTATAAGATTGTTGTTATCGTCCATCGAGATGTAGCCGCGGCGGATGTATCGCTCAATGAACATATCGGCCTTCCAATCTGGAAACTTCTCCTTAAGGATCCTCTCGACCTCCCTCCTCGGTGCCTTTCCCCTCCTAGAAATTATTGTAGAGAGAACGACCGCCAAGCCTGAAAGATCGTCTATACTCCAACCAGCTGTGGAAGCATCGTAGAGCGAAAGCGGGTCCTTCAAGACAACAAAGAATCTTGCAGACGATAACTCCTCCTCGTCGTCTTCATTTATGGGCGAATCAGACTCGGGCATGATCTTGATGGTCAATCCGATGTTCTCGAGCTGAGCCCTAAGGATCTTGATGATGCGCATGTATCCTTTGCCAAGGGAGCGCCTCAGCTCGTAGCCCTTGACGCCAGGAACCCTGTGCCTTTGGTAAAGGAGCATCTGGCCAGCCCGCCTGACCTTGGAAGATAACTCAGCCTCTGCCATTCAATCTCCTCCTCAAGCTTTTATCGAGACAACCAAAGACTTCTTCTCCGCTGCCTCAGGTATGCCTGGAGGCTTCTTTGGTTTAAGCCAGATCCTGTTCTCCAGCGGCTCGATCTCAAGCTCTGCGTAGCCAAGGGTGACAAGGAAACTGACAAGCACCGCCCTCTTGACCGTTGATGCAAAGTCTCCCTGCGACACGAACTCCCAGTAATTTACCATGCCATCGCCACACTTGGCGACAAGCTCCTGGTGCATCTCTTCTAGAACTTTGCTCGGTATCTCGTCGGAGAGCACTCCCATTGCTTTCAGCTGCTCGATGTCAAGTTGGGAGGGCAAGATGCTGGTATCATACTGGTCAAGGCGCAGTCTCCTGAGGTTCGACCAGTAGCCATATGCTAACCTTAGAAGCTCGAGATTGACTTGCTGGAGCGCCACGATCGGCCTCCATGCCCTGAGGAAGGCCGTTGCCAGCTCTCGGGGATCGGATGCCAGTATCTTCAGCTCCACTAGCAGAGGGTCTGTGTAAAGGAGCGACGACCTGTGCTTCACAACCTCCTCCTGGAGCCTAATCAGCAAAGCGATCCTGTAAACAGCCTCAACATCCTTTGAAAGCTGCGATGTGGTCTTCCAAAGCGAGAGCAAGGACCTGAGCTTCTCGAGCTGAGCCTTGACATCAAAGGCAAAAGGATCGGCTCTGCCACTATCAGCATCGATGCAGAGCTGGATTATTCTGTCGACAACCTCTAGAGCTTCAGATGCTTCAACCGCTGCCTGATCATCTTGCACCTTTTGTCACAACCCCAACGGTAGATATGCCGTAGTTGTTCTGCACGACAAGGACGGAGGATTCCTCGATGATAGGCGGTATCTGTCCGGGCGTTATGCAGATGTAGGTCAGGCCCGGGTTCCTCTTCGACATCTCCACGATCATCCTCAGAAATGCCTCCCTGTTCCTAGGATCCATGTGGACATCAAATTCGTCAACTGCCCTTATGGGAGATAATATGCTGCTCTGAAGCGCAAGCAGGAACGCTATCACCGAGACGCTCCTCTCCCCTCCGCTCTGCGTGTAGTAATTCAGCGCAGTTGGGTTGGCTCCTCCGAAGCCTACTAAAAGTTCGATTCCAGCATTCTCTAGATCGTCTGGATTCACGAGGCTCACATAGCCGGTTGCACCAACCTTCTCGAGATTCTCCCTGAATGCATCACTCACTTTGGAAAGGAGATCCTCCACCGCCCTTTTCCAAACCTCCTTCCTGATGTCCAGCTCCTTGAGGACCATTGCCCTGTTCTCGGCCACCTGTCCGGCCTTATCCTTTAGGTCTTCGAAGGTTTTCCTGTAAGAATCGTACATCTCGCCTGCGTTCTCGAGAACGGTTCCGAGCGAGGCAATTGCTATCTGGTTTGCATCGATGTCCTTCCTGACCTCCTCCGGATCCCTAGAGGTTTCGATGATCGGGCCAACCTTCTCGGCAGAAGATTGCAGCTCATTCAGGGTCGATGATGCATCGGAAAGCCTCCTCTCCACTTCCCTCCTCTCAGATTCCAGTTCCCCGAGCCTGTGCCTTGCCATAGCCTCTCTGACCCTGAGATCAACATAAGCATCTATATTCTTTGTGATTTCGTTCTCGGTCCTAACGATCATTTCCCTGAGCTTCACAGCCTCGGAGCTGTTCGGTACTTTCTCCTCCTCGACGAGCTTCAGGAACAGCCTTCGGTACTCAAATCTTGAGGATTCGAGCTTCTCTCTAGCTACGGAGGCCTCTGCAGCTATCCTCTCGGCCCTCTCTGAGCTCGCTCTCACCTCCTCCTCGACCGAGGCAAGCCTCTGCCTTAGAGCTTCGACGACTGAGAGCTGCTTCTTGAACTGGGCCCAAGCATACTCAAGCTGAAGCTTCCTTCTCTCAGCGAGTAGCTCCTTCCTTCTCATGAGTTTCTCGTGCTCAAGCTTCCAGTTGCCGAGTGTCTTCTGGGCCTCCTCGAGAAGTGCCTTGACGCTCTGCTCCTCACTCATCACGCTCCGCAAGGTCGTATAAGACTCGAGCACCCTTTCCCTAAGCTTTGATATTGCTGTGGCCTTCTCAACCAGGGCGAGCTTCTGTTGGGGGGAGATGACGGTAAACTCCTCGATCATGTGCTGGTGCATCACTATGAGCATGTTCTCAGGATCGATGCCGAAGCTTGAGAGCATATCGTCTATCTCGGCCTTTGAGGCTGGCGAGAAGTTGATCTGGTACCAGTAATCGCCATCTGCCTTCAGGTATCTGGTAAGGGTCAGCTCGTTGGACCTTACTGAGGGAACGGGCCTTCTCCCATCCGAACCTGGAGAGTTGTCGAACACAAGCGTTACCCTCGCAACGTCCTTGCCCCTTCTTATCAGGTCGGCAAGCTTCTTCGACCTCTCCGTGTATGCCTGTCCGAGAGCAACTGAAAGCGCGAGAAGTATTGAGGACTTGCCTGCGCCATTTGGGCCACAGACCAGGTTCAGGCCTGGCGAGAACGGGATCCTTGCATACTCATAGCTCATGAAGTTCTCCAGAATAGCCTCCTTCAGGACCAGGCCGCGCTCGGCGCCCCTCAGGACAGAAGCTCTCAAATCTTTCAACGGCGGTCCTGGAGGAAGGAATAAAAACGTTTTTACTCCGGGTTGCTCATCCTGAAGGTTTGGACCGTTTACTGTGTTGTCTCGCCCATTATCTCTGCAAGCTGGAGGACGAGAAGGTACACATCTCCCTTCATAGATGTGAAGAGGTAGGAGACCGAAATAACCTCTGGGGAGTAGATGAAAGCAGACCCGGATTCGGCGTTTGTGATCTTAACTGAGTTTAGCTTGGAAAGCCCTACCTCCTGGGTTTCGGAAGAGAGAACCTTGTAAACGCTCATGTTGTAATATGAAGTCGATGGAAGCAGGGCATCGAGCACGAACTTTAGATCTTGCTCCCAGCCGATCTTGCCACTTGCAACGATGTTGTCAAGTACTCCAGTAACCGAAAGGCTGTGCAGGACATTATATCCCATCCTCGTAAGGTCCTCTGCCCTGCTGGTCGTCCAGACCCTTGGATTTCTGGTGAAGTAAGAAACGGTCAGGAATGAGAAGAAGACCACTATCGAGGCGATCGTAGCTTCGAGAACCCGAAGCTGCCCACCTCTAGACCGGCTTTTACTCCTCAACTGAAAGTCCTCCAGAAGTAGAAGTCGGCAAAGAAAGCCATCTTCTCGACGAAAACGATCCTCCTGATTCCGACCACCTGCGTTCCCCTTGGTACAACATCTCCGACCTGGAAGTTGACCGGTATCCTTGGGAATACTACGAGGAAGTAATCTCCCTGGTACTTGGCGACGAGGACGACATAGTAGATGTCAGGTTCGAGGTAGGTGAGCTCGAGCACTTGGAAGCGCTTTCCATCGTGGATTGTAAGCCAGGGGGCTTTTCCATGAATCGTTGAGTTTTCAACAGCTGTCACCACGACACCGCCGAAGGTACATTCTGAAGAGTCCCACTTATCCGCCCCAAGCTTCTTGCTTTTTCCTCCTTTCGGAATAAAGATAGGTCCAGGCCCAGAATCTTCGAAGATCAGATACTTGCCCAGTACTATCCCCTCTATAGGTGGTTCTCCAGTGTAGCCGCACTTGTAGACGTAAACGGTCTGCATTCCGTAGAAGTTGCCGATGATGACGAGAAGCGAGCCAACGAGTTTTGTGGAACTTGGCCCCTCTTTTTCCAGAAGCTCTGTCATGAAAGTTGTGTAATCGAAGGTTGCGCTGCCATTCCACATCGTAATCGCTGATTTGGTCTCATTCGTCACATAGTAGAGCAGCTTGTTTGGAACATCGTAGTAGGCTGTCAGGACGTAGACGGTCAGGTTCACGTTGCCAACAGGGGTCAGCTCGTGTGTCGTGACTGTAACTAGGAACTTTGAAGTGTAAAGTCCTTCTTTGGGTGCTGGAGGGCTTGGGACGTAGCCAAGAGGCGTGATCGATATGTTCAGTACTGGCGTTAGGCGCAGGAAGAACCTGTAATCGTTACCGAGGTTAAGCAGGCGGTAGAGCGTGCTTTTATCTATTGAAGCTCCAGTATCTATTGGAATTAGTCTTGAAAGCTTGTCTGGATCAAGGTCGTATATAACGTCGGTCTTCGTGGTTCTAGAAAGTCCAACAGCCTTGAGTTCTTCAGGGCGGAGCGTTATGTTTTCCCCCCAATTCTTCGGATCTCCCAAGTATCCTAAAAGGCTTCCTAAGACAGAGTCAGCCCTTGTGAAAAGCTGCTGCTCTGTGATATGGCGGACAGGAAGCTCGACGACGTTCAGTAGTGAAGCTGTTGAGAATGTGAATATGAGAACGAAGATAGTTGCCATCGCTATGTAGTCGTAGATGATGTGCATGCATGCTTCACCCCTTCTTGGTTCCCAGGCCTATCACGACCTTTTCACCATCTGTCTGCACAAATGCAACTGGAATGCTAGAGCCGCTGTGTAGTGGCGCTCTAACTATGGCTCCACCCAAGTCACTTCCTTCGTTGACATTGATACGAATCTTGATGCCCGTGCCATTTACAGGAAGGAGGGATTGGGCCGCAATCAACGGCTCAGTATCAACCCATGCCATAACTTTAAGGCTTCCACTGGCGTTGCTCAGAGAAATCGTATATCCGTTTCCCCCAACAGATATCGGAATGTTCAGTTCCTTTATGATGATTGTATTTGGGCTAGAGAAATTGACGGCTGTCTGGATCATGTCATAGAAATTCTGTGCAACGTAGTCAGTTATCTCCTGAAGCTGGCGCTTCGATATATCGACACTCTGCAACGTTCCTACTCGGTAGATGGCGAATATCAGTATGGACATTACAGTTAGGATTGCTGTGGTTCCCAAAAGATGGGTTAGAGCGGTGTGCAATATTCCTCACCAGCCAACATAATATTGCCACTTGTCTCAATAGATCTGGCTTCCGGTCGTCCTTGGCTTTCGGATCCTTTCATCAACCTAAAGCCTCCATCTAGAAGTAAAGCCGAACGATTATGCCCCTCGGGTCTGTGATTATGACTTTAATTGCTTGGGGAGATTGCCAGCCTGCGAGAGAGAGGGTGACGACGAAGTTCCCTCCGCCCTGGTAGTAGAACTGGCTAGGCTCTGCCTTGTGCCAGTAGCCCTCGGAGTCCATAACGTATATGTCGATGGATGAGCCTTGGAGAAAGTTGATGGCATGCCCGTTTTCCTGCGTGAGCGTGAAGCTGAATGAAAGCCTGTCATTCAGCTGGTATGCTAACTGAGAAATTATTTGAACGAGCTGAGAGCCATTCGTTGCTCTGAAATACTGGCCATGCCCTAGCATTGCCAATTGTTGGAGGAGGTATTCATCTACGTCCTCTCCATACCCTATTGTGTATGTTATGACCTGGCTGTCTGCCCAGGCGTCGCCAGTAAGGTTGTTTGCTAGGCTATAGTAGGAGTTGAAGACACCGGGCGTTGGAGTGTATTTTAGGGGTGGAGGGGCTGCTCTTACACACTCCTTTCCATCGGATATTATGATCATGATCCTCTGAGAA
>CAZWAU010000204.1:0-6164 GCA_964631995.1 uncultured Nitrososphaerota archaeon | reverse complement strand
CCTCGACATCCTGAGCTGCTCTCAACTTTACCATCTCAAACAGTCCGAACAAAAACAAATAAAGCCAGCGCTAAGAAGGAGTACATGGCCCGGAGAAGCCCGGTGGTGTAGAGCTTAGTGGCGCATACCGGTCAAGCAAAGTAAAGCTCTTGAGTATGGGGCTTTGGTGGTATCGTGAGGCAAAACCGGAGATACCCCGCGACGAGAGTTCGAATCTCTCCAAGCAGAGAGAGAAAATCTCTCCCGGGCTATATGCCATTTATGGAGCGTGTTTGCTGGCATAAAGGATCTGCCTCGAACAGCTGAAAATGATGTTCATTCGGTGGATCTATCATCCCAAGGTTGGACAGGAGGCTCCGCTCTGTGGCAACAGCTCCTTCCAATTGCAGATGGTACCAAAAAGGAAGACGATTCTATTCAAGGCTGCATCTCGTACATGCTTCTTTTCATGTCATATTGCTCTCTCTTGCAGTAGAAGGTAGCAGGAACCCCCTTTACGACATGCCCCGGAGGCACATCTTTGGTAACCACTGAGCCTGCTGCAACAACTGCATGGTCATTGATCACGACGGATGCGATTAGGGTTGAGTTTGCTCCCACTATGCAGTCGTTCCCAATAGTGACACCTTCCAACTTTTTCGAAGGGGGGTACCTGTCGTTAGTGACGACAACACCCGGGCCAATGAAAACATTCGAACCAACTTTCGTCATGCCAGGAAGGTAAACGAGGGATTGAATGCTACACATTTCACCTATCGTTACTTTTCCATCCAGTTGCGTCCCTGAACCAATCAGAGATCCCTGACCGATCGAACTGTCCTCCCTTATCAAAACATTGTGCCCAGTGGCGACTCGGTCGCTTAGAATAGCACCCTCATAAATAATCGTTCCAGACCTAAGCGTGCAATCTCTGCCGATCCTTGATCCTTCTGACAAGCGGTCCAGTAGCTCTACGAACCTTTGCGTCGGGGCAAGTCCCATGAACTTCGATCTTCTGGGATAGCCGATTATGGAATTCAGACCAATTCTTGAGCCAGATCCGATCTGAGATGGACCCAGAACTAGAAATTCGCCTTCGCAAAAACAACTTTCCACTTCCAGCAAGCACTTTGGCGATACGTAGCGCAAGGCCTTTCACCGTGCCGAAATGGTAGGAAAAGGGATAAAGTTTGCCATTTATTGGCTACTAATGGGTTCGATCAAATATGATCGGATCAGAATTGAATGATGAAGGTTTCAATAGTAGTTCCAGCTTATAATGAGGAAGGAAATATACTGAATACGCTCTCTTCCCTCTACAGAAACTTGGATAAAACAGCGCTAGATTTTGAGATCATAGCGGTGGACGACAACAGCAACAACCATAAGTTGGATTTAATGCAGAGCTTTGCGAGTGACCATTTAAAAGTGAAGGTTGTCCATAAAGCTGGAAGGAAAGGCTCTTCGGGTTTGAGTTCTGCGTTAGTTTTTGGATTCAAATGCACAACTGGTGAAATCGTCATACCGTTCATGGGAGACCTATCCGACGATGTTCTAATTCTCATAGCAAGGATAGAGGGAGTAAATATTCGGCGCAATAAATATCTTCGAATTACGGTATTTATCTGTTCGGAAAAGAGCAGAAAAGCTAGCGCTTCAGCCTATTCGACCTGCTTTCGAAGTTTTCCAGAGCAAATAGGCTATTGCTTACATGGGCGCATTCTGTGATTTTGAACCTCATCCAAAGACCTTCAAAAACACCTATTAGGCTATAGGAAAGGCTTAATCCAACACTTTAAGGTTAAGGCAATGCACTGAAAAACGGTCGTATTACACGGAGCTGGTTGATTTGGAGAAAGGGACGGCGTTTGCCACACTTTTGCTAGTTTGTCTAAGTATGGCTCCAGCTGTTTGGACAGGCTTTTGTCAGTCGGACAGCTACATAGTCTCGACGACTAGAATAGCGGTACTACACGAAGGTTATGTCGTTGTAAACGACACATTCGTCCTAACATCCACTGGAGGGCTTCCAAAGGAATTTATGGTCGGCATCCCAAAATCGTTGTCAAGAAATTCAATCAGATCGCCCATATATCCGTACGCAGTATGGAGCACCGGTGAAAGGTTAGCTGTTGAGTGGCAAGATGCTGGCAATGAATTTGACTGGCTCTCTGTTAAGCTGCCAGCTAGCTCTGGCAGAATCTCGTTCAGCGTTGTCCAAGCTTTCTCAAATCTTGTGTCTGTTACACCATACGGAGATTGGGTTCTGATTTTACCTGCAATTCCAGTACTTAGAACGGAAATGAATTCCTGCCATACAGAGGTATGGTTTGACAAGTGGTGGAGTGTTGAGTTGCCCCCATCAAATTTCACGAAGAGAGAGGTGGGAGACTCGATTGTGTATTCGAAAAACTATGGGAGGCAGCCAGAGGAGTCGAATTTGACGGAGAGCTTCATCATAACATCATTGAAGAAAGAGCAGTACCTTGTTACCGAAGCCTCGAGGGGGATAAACATCGATCCTTTCTCTGGCATAACCGTGACGGAGGGATTCAAATTCATGGTTGAAAGCTACTCCGGAGCCAATTCGGTGCCTGTCTTCCTGTTTGGGAATGTGTCCGATGTGTCCGTAAGGGATGAAATTGGAGACTTCCTTCCAGAGGCGGTTAGCGCGGTCGAGCGCTCAACCTTCAAGATCTCAAAATATGCCAATGGCTTGATAACATTGGTAAATATCTTTCCAAGATATCCCATCTATCCCAACCAGAACTTTTCATTGCGCATATCGTACAGAATACTGGTCAAGAACGTCACGGGCCTTTCTGCATTTGGAAGGCAGGTCTCATTTAGCTTGCCCAAAACTACGAACTTTACCTCTTTCTCCAACAACTTCACACTTGAAGTTATATTTCCAACTGGAGCGAAGCTTTGGGATATTAAAATCGGTAGTTTTAGCCTTCCGAATGAGCAGCGTTCCTCGAACTCATTCAAAGCTGTCATCGCTGGAGCTACAGAGGAAATATTCGATTCGACCGTCGAGATTACATATAGCTACGACTCATTCTGGGCAGGTTACAGCCCTTCGGTTTTTATTGGGCTTGCTTTCCTAGCCGGCCTTGCTTACGTCTTGACAAGGCAGGAGAAGGTTGCTGAAGCTATAGCAGCGCCTGTCGAGTTTGATACTGTTCGCAGATTCGTCGAAAGATACAGGGAGAAGCTGAGAATAGAGGAAAGCTTGGAAAGGTGCCAAGAAGACCTTAGGAACAACAGGATAACGAGGCAGGAGTACAAAGCGAGAAGTAGATCATATACGATAAGGCTCGAGGACATAAACAGAGCTTTGCCCCAACTTAAATCACAAGCTGCCAAGGCAAGCAGAAATGTCGCCAAACTTATCGAAGGAATAGAGGTTTCGGAGGCGGAGATAGCATCGATGGGCTCCGCTATCAGAGACCTGAACTTGCAACTTTCTCAGAGGAGGTTGTCTAGGGCTGCGCATGGAAAACTTATAGACAATTACGCCAAGAGAATCCGGGGAGAGAGGACAAAGATCGGTGCCGCTCTTAATGAGCTCGATCGCCTGGCAGGAACTTAGTTTTTCAGCTTCTTCTGCCAGAGGAAAGCTGGTATGTAGCCAAGATCTGCAATGGACCCATCCTTAAATGCAGCACGCACTGAATCGAGGTGGGTGGCGCATAGGACGTCATGAGGTATGCTGTGCTGGGAAATCTGACAACAGACATAATCCGGACCAAAGAGGAAACTGTAAGGACGATGGGAGGGAGCGCATGTTATTGTGGTTTGACAGCGAGCAAGCTTGGTTGCAAAACGTACGTTCTCACGAGAGTTGGAAAAAACTACAACGAGGAGTGGCTCCACCATCTAAGGTCTGCGGGAATTAAGCTCGAAATAGTACATTCGAGAAGCAGCACAATATTCGAAAACGTTTACTCTCACGGGCGCAGGACGCAGCTGATAAGGGGGGATGCCGGCATGATAAAGGATGTGCCCAAGGAGATAATTGGGTGCAACGTAATACATATCGGTCCAGTCTTCTCGGAGATAACGATGGATGTCTTGAGAAAGATCCATAAAAGAATCGTTTCTTTGGATGTACAAGGATTCATAAGGAAAAAGAAGGGGGGCAGAGTTTTATACAAGTTCTGGGCCAATCGGGACAAGTTCCTAAAGTTTGCAAAGATAGTACATATGGGCGCGGAGGAGGCGCGGTTCTCTGTTAGAAGGTGCTGTAGGGAGCTCCTAGAGCTTGGACCCGAGATGGTCGCGATAACAGATTCTGTTAGAGGTTCGTACCTGCTTTTTGAGGGCTCATCGGAATATGTTCCAGCATTTCCATCAAAAACAGTTGATCCAACTGGAGCCGGTGATGTTTACACATCGGCGCTAGCTATCAGGTATTTCGAGACCGGAGATCCTGTTGAGTCGGGATACTTTGCTTCTGCTGCAGCAAGTTTTGTCGTCGAAGACTGGGGACCGAAGCGTCTAGGAACGAGGGAAGAGATTGAAGAAAGGAAGGAGCTCCTCCAAAGAGGAGTGCGCGTCAAGGGACATTTCCACCTTCCTCCACCGATAACGATAGAGTAAGAACATCATGGAGCGATGTTGTGGTAGGGAAATATAGTCTTCTTGACCTCTTCAACTGTTTGCCGCACGATTCTGGCTACCTCATTGTTCTTTGGTGGATAGAATGTATCTGAAAGCTTTGAGATATCCTCCTTTGGCAAGGCTTCAGAAACGGTCAGAAAAACCAAGGCCCAGCACCTGGCCGTATTTTCCAGTTCATAGCCACCACCACCGAAAAGCAAGTACCTGCCCTCGCAAAGCTCGTGTGCGAGATTATGAACTGTTTCTGCTACTCTTCCGAATGTTCTGGTTGTCAAAGATAAGCCAACCAAGGGATCGTCGTAATGTCCGTCGACGCCAAACTGGTTCAGAATTATCTGTGGGCGGTAGGCCCGCATCAGTGGGGGTACTATTTGCTCGAAAGCGTAAAGGTAAGAGTCGTCATCGGTCCTTGGGGGGAGAGGTATGTTGATCGAATAACCTTCGCCCTTACCTTCCCCTATCTCCTCAACGAATCCCGTACCCGGGAAGAAGAAAAAGCCTGACCTGTGCAGCGAGATCTTTAATATCGGTTCGGAATACAATATCTCTTGCGTGCCATCGGCATGGTGACCATCCACATCGAGAATTGCGATCCTTTCGAAGCCACTTTTTTGGAGAATCCTAGTAGCTATTGCTATGTCGTTGAAGACGCAAAATCCCGATGCAGCGCTTTCCTTTGCGTGGTGTAGTCCACCGCCTGGGTTGAAGGCATGTGAAACCTCTTTCTCCAACAAGAGCTTGGCGCCCAATATAGAGCCTCCAACAACGGAGCACGCTCCCTCGTAGATCCCTTTGACAGCTGGAGTATCGCCTCTATCGAGCAAAACACCTCCGGTAGAGCTGGCTCTCTTGACGAAATCGACATAATCCTTCGAGTGGACGAGCCGTATTTCGTCCTCTCGCGCTGGTGCTGGTTCGTAGTGCCTGGCCTTTTCGCCAAATGCGCCGCTCTTCTTCAGAATATCGAAAGTGCGTTTTAGCCTGATTGGTTGCATTGGGTGGGTTGGGCCGAACTGGTACTTCATGTATTCGTCGGAAAAAATAAAAGCCGTGATGCCTGCCATCGACAAACCTCCAAAGCATGGAGCGTTTAAAATTAACTGTCGTCTTTACTGAAGGCTAAGAGGCTCTGAGGGCCTCAAGAAGGAAGACAATCCCAAACAAGATGAGGGCGCATCCAAAGAAAACAAGTAGCAGTCTATAGCCTCTTGATCCAAGCAGATTGATACCTTTCATTGCCAAATATGATACGAGGGAAAGCCAAACAAAATCGATCCAGACGTGAAAGGCATACATTAGTAGAACACCGCCGAAGGAGCCGAATGCCAGAGCATCCAAAACAAGCTTTGCACCAATCGTCAGCCACCAAACGATGAAGAAAGGATTTAGGGCGTTGAGAACCAACCCAGTTACGAACAGGCTGGCATGCTTCGACTTTTGTTGTCCGACAGAGGACAAAGAATGCCTTAGTGCTGCCCTTGCTTGTTGCAGGCCCAAAAATAGAAGCACAAGTCCTCCAGATATTCCAACAACGACCTTTATGGCTGGTTGACTTATCG
>CAZWAU010000203.1:0-4129 GCA_964631995.1 uncultured Nitrososphaerota archaeon | reverse complement strand
GGGTACTCGATTCTAAGAGAGGCCCAAGAAAGAGAAGCCCCTGAAAAAGAGGCAAAAAGATGATAGCGGAGAAAATGGAAGGAGATGTGGCAAGGAGCCTGGTTGCAGGCTTCATGCTTGGCGTCTCCTCCAGTTTTCTCGTGCTACTTCTTGCGACGATGGTCGTGCAACTGCTTGAAGCGACGCAATCGATCTTCGGACTCCGAATGCTTTTCCAGTATGTCTTCGTCCCTTTGGTAGTGCAAAGCTGCCTTGTATCGATCTATGTGCGTGGAAGGTTTAGAGGCATTATCCTTCCAATGGTATCCACAGTTGCTGGAACATCCTTGTTTCTTTTAGTAATGTTCATTCCTTCACTTCCAATCACAATAGCTGTTCCAACGATGTACAACGCTGCAATCGCAAGCCTTCTTGGTGGTGTGGTTGGCACAGTATTCAGGGAGAGGAGCGAAAGGGAAGTAAAAGTGGAAGCTCCTGCCAAGAGCGAGCCAAGGAAATGCTGGGCATGTGGCTCTGAGATTTCGCCAGGAGCTTTCTTCTGCCAAAGGTGCGGGGAAAAGGTTAGATGAAATCCGATCTCGTTACGGTCCATTTGCCATATGGAAAGAGGACAATAACTTGCAAACTTCCAAGCCAGAAGGTTCTGGGCATCCTTGAGCCGAGAAGGATAGAGAGCATGCTTGCACCAGGAGAGGTGCTGCTCAAAGCTTTGGAGCGGCCGATAGGAAATGTGAGAAGGCTTCGGGACATGGTGAGGGGAAAGAGGAAGATCCTGCTGATAAGCAGCGACCAGACTAGGCCTGTGCCAAGCAGGATGACGCTCCCACTCCTCCTCAACGAGATAAATTCTAATGAAGCTGAGATAAAGCTGATTATAGCGACAGGCCTCCACTCGCCACCATCAAAGAGCGAAATGGAGGAGAAGTACGGAAAGGAGAATCTAGAAAGATTCTCGGAAACAATCGTCCACAGGAGCTCTGAAGATGAGGAGCAGTTCTGTGTTGGAAAACTTTCTACTGGAATGGAGCTGTACATCAACAAGGAGTTGTCAGGAGGGGACATTTTGACAGTTGCAGAAGGATTCATAGAGCCTCACTTCTTTGCTGGCTTTACAGGTGGGCCAAAGAGCATCCTTCCAGGCGTAGCTGGTGCAAAGAGCATTATGTTTAACCATTCAGCAGCAAGGATCGACAATCCGTTATCGAGAAGTGGAGTTCTAGAGGGGAACCCGATCCAAGAGGAGATGAGGGAGGCATCATCAAAGGCTGGACTCAGATTTGTGCTGAATGTCATTCTAGACGAAAATAAGGAAATAGTTGGAGCTGTCGCAGGGGAAACGCTTGCTGCCCATGAAGCGGGTTGCGAAATGATCTCGAAATACAGCAAGGTGAGTGCTCTCCCATCTGAGATAGTCGTCACCTCGAACAACGGCTTTCCGCTTGACAGAAACCTTTACCAGATGGTGAAGGGACTGTCGGCCGCTGCCTTGACCGTCAAGAAGGGGGGCATCATAATCATTGTTGGGGAGTGCATTGATGGAGTTGGGCATGCAAAGTTTCAGAAGATGCTGGAGGAATCTGAAAGCCCGAAGGAGCTACTTCTAAAGATAAGGAGCGGAGAGATCAACGAAGAAGACCAGTGGGAGGCACAAATCCTTGCCAAGGTGCTTGAAATAGCTAAGGTGATAGTCGTAAGCGAGGGCCTCAAGCAGAGCGTCGTAGAGCGCATGCACATGCTTCACGCGGCAACTCTGGAGGAAGCGCTCGACATGGCCCTCAAGCTAGCAGGTCCAGAAGGAAAGGTGACATTCCTTCCGAGAGGGCCTGCCACGATTGTTGCATAGGTAGTTAGTTAGCCTTGCCTTCCAGCCTTTGGTATTTTTTACTGATTAAGAGCCTTGGCCAAAAATGAAGCAATCTCCTTAGCTGTGCCCTCGACTGCAGGAGTTAGACCAGTCCCGAAATCTGAACTCTTGGGCTCGATAAGCAAGAGCGCGATTTTTGCTTTCGTCTCCTTTGCGAGGAGGTTGCAAAAAATCGAAAGAGGAAGAGTATGCGTCGAGACCACTGGGATCGATGCCAATTCACCGGGTTCGACTAACATTCGGTAGCCAGGTTTTTTCCCCAAGATTGCAGCATCGATAAGCAAGACATGAGTTGGATTGAAATCAGCTATCGGCTGTACGAAGCTCTCCGGAACGGTTTCGCACTCTACCAAGTAAACGTTCTTTGGAACCTTGCCGCGCAAATCCCGAACTATCTTGACCCCGACGGAATCGTCCATCCGGAGCGGGTTCCCGATCCCAGCTATAGCGATGCGTTCAGCTTTGGAGAGCCACCTCGAAAGCTTCCCCTCATAAACCATGGGTAATTGTGCTCATCTGCCAAATAGGGCATTTCATATCTTTTGTGCTGCTTAAAATCGCCTAAAAGGGAATTTCAGGTAAGTTGAGGTATTAGACCTGCTAAGGGCACCGAAAATCAAGTTTTGGAGGCTTATATATTGATGGAATTGCCCAACGCGTGCCCCACTGGGATGAGCTAACTTTAAATCCATCCATTTTTGGCCTCACGAGTTTATATATCTGCAAGGAGGCGGCGTATGAACGTTAGAAGAATCGGCAACAGCGCTTGCGAGTATCTTGGCTGCCTCGGCCCTCATATACTTGCTTGGTAAATTAAAAGCGCCAAAGCCCAAGCAAAACAGCGAAAAACTTTCCACTTATGCATGCGGCGAAAAGACGCGCCTCGGCAGGTTGGCAATAGACGTTACTTTGTGTAATTACCTTGTTTATTTCATGATCCTTGACTCAGCTGCGCTCATTCTGGCTTTCGCTTCTTCGGAGGTAAACGGTGCCGGTTTCGTTCCTCTGATGATCTACCTGTTTTCGGTTCTGGCAGCTGTGCTTCTCCTGGCTTTTGGTGGTAAATGATGACTCGATTGGGCCTCATTGAATGGGCAAGGAGGAGGTCGCCCTGGATGCTGCACTTCAACAGCGGAGCATGCAATGCATGCGATGTGGAGGTAGTAGCGCTCCTGACGCCCAGGTACGATGTTGAGAGATTTGGAGTCCTGAACAACGCCACTCCAAGGCAAGCCGATGTTCTTGTTGCTACTGGACCTGCGACGAGGCAAGCTGCTCCCAGATTGAGGAGGATATACGAGCAGATGCCAGAACCAAAGTTCGTGGTAGCTGTTGGGACTTGTGCATGCTCCGGAGCCCCTTTCACAAAGTGTTACAATGTCCTCAAAGGGATAGACAAGGTAGTTCCTGTCGATATGTATGTGCCTGGATGCCCACCGAAGCCAGAGGCTATCCTCTACGGCATAACCAAGCTCCTAGACAAGATGAAAAGAGCGGATCGATGATGGCCCCTCAAGAGGAAGAGATCAGAGATCTCATTTCTGGAAGGTTGGGCGTGGGCGTGCTGGAGCACAAGATCCCAGAGCCTAGGAGGCTTTATGTGTTGGTCAAGGCGGGATTCCACAGAGATGCTATTTCGATTCTTCTAGAGCGCTTCGCGTCCACGACGATCTCCACTATTACGGCCATCGACCTTGGCGAAGATATCGAGTTGAATTACCACCTCTGGTGCGGGAAGGCTGAGGTTACCGTTAAGACAAGGTTGCCAAAGACCAAGCCTCAGGTGGAAACGGTAACAGACATCATGCCGGGCGCTGCCCTTTACGAACGAGAGGTTTTCGAACTCTTGGGCGTAAGGTTTCTGGGCCACCCAGATCTGAGGAGGCTCTTACTTCCAGATTCATGGCCTGAAGGACAGTATCCGCTGAGGAATGATTGGAATCCAGAACTTTTGAACATAGATTCAGTAAGCGTTGAAGATGTGCAGATAGATGCTGATGGCAATTCAACAGTAGATATCTTGCGTGATAATAATCTTGAAGGGTCTATCTCCTAGCTTACCTCTCTTCCTTCCTGCTCGCTAGGTGAGCAACCCTCCGGTTCCCATTATCCTGAAGTTGACCGGACCGGAGATGATGTCCGTCATCAGATCATAGTGCCCCAGCCTGTTCCTGAACTCCTGCCCGAAGATGTTGAACTTCTTCAGCCTCGATATGGTGTGCTCAACCACTACCCTGGCTTTCGAGAGCCTCTTGTTGAACCTCT
>CAZWAU010000202.1:0-4182 GCA_964631995.1 uncultured Nitrososphaerota archaeon | reverse complement strand
GAATACTTGGACATGAACGAGACCAAGTATTCTATGTAGTGTTTTGCAAGATCGGAGTAAGCTTCTTCGCGGCTTCCGTAGATAACCTTGCCTTCCATAATGATTGTATGCACGAGGTGCTTTGGGGCATGCTCTATGAGTACCAGGTCAATCCTGTCTTCGTGAACGTTCAGCGCATCAGCTATCTCCACCAGAAGGCCTCCGAGCTCCAATGCGCTGGTCATCTCTGCTGAGATGGCAATATCGTAATCTTTTCCAGTTCCTCTTCTGGCCATAGAGCCAAAGAGTATGGCATAGCGTACCCTTTTCTTCTCAAAGATGCTGGCAAGCCTTTCAAAAGCTTCGGGAGGGTCCACTTGGAGATTGCTGATCAGAGCTTCTGTTTTTTCGATGATCCTTGGGAGCCTCTCCTCTGTCTCGCTGAAGGCCTTTTCCTCGAGCTTCTCGTCAATTGCAGCATAACTGTGAATCAAGATTTTTCTGAAGCCAGCCAACGATTCCAAGAAATTGGCTTCATCGGGGTTCAAATGCAGTTTTTTCGACAGGTACCTGGCGATCCCCCTGTAGGTATCGGGCTTCGCTTCGCCTAGGAATGTTGACAGCGTAGCGCCTAAATCCAAGAAGGATTGTAGGAGGAGTTGTGCTGACCTTTCGATGGCATACATGTGTTCGTTACACCTTCTTAACTCTACGAACTCTCTGTAGTACTTCTTGACCTGTTCAAATTGCCTCTTGATCCTCAATCCACTGAATTGCTATCAAACTGTGCACTTGGACTATTTATTGGTAGTGCGAGCTTCAATTCTATTCGATTATGTTTCTTAATGGTGTCAACGATGGTGTAAGCGCAGCCATGATGACTTGGAAGCATGCTTTACTTACAACATCTGGAATATAGATCACCCCAACCTGATCTTCGATTAATTCCTTGAGATAAAAGGCTCTAACTTGTCCACCAGCTCATAAAGCATTTCGAGATATTTTCAATTGAATGGAGAATTGCCTTAGGGAACAATGCTAAGAGCCAACTGCAGATGCTAGAATTCAAGAGAATGTTATGGAGCTCAATCTATGAGGTGCATGTACATGATTCCAGGGATCCTATTGGGTTCCCTTTGCTCTTCAGCTATGATTGATAATGCACTCGGCCTCGACGATCTCCATGAAAACTCTATGGAAAGGGATTCGTAGAGGTAAGAAGATTTTCAGCCTGAAGGGTTCATGTATGAGCTTCCAAGAGTCCTAGACTTTATTGATGGGGATTGCCAACTAAATCTTCTCAATCCTGTAAAGGTTTCCAGATTTCTGCGAAACGAACTTCGTGCCCAGTAGCTCCTCCGCCAGCCAGATGTTTGTTTGCAGGTGCTCTGTCATGGAGCGGACCAAGAACTCCGAGCCTCCTTGAGCTAGAGCTACGTAGGGGATCAGCATATCGGCCATGTGCACATCTACAGTAGCTCTTGCACGCAGTTCCTCCAAGAGGTTAAGCGCAGCCTCCTTTCCAACGGCCTCGCTTGTCTTTCGAAGCTCCCCAATAGAGTCTCCGCCAAGCAGAGCTCCTGTCGTCGTTTTTGCCCAAAGAACGACTGAGCTCCCCCTCTGGATGGGATTCGACATGTCGTAAAGGGCCTCAACCTTCGCTCCATAGCCTTCACTTCCAAGAAGCTTGGTGGCAGCTTCGGCTTGGCGCTCTGCAACCCTTCTCTCCTTAAGGAATGTGCAGACCGATACACCTCTGATCTCCTCAACCTCGCCAAACTCTATGATTCGAAGACCTTTGAGCTTTTGTGCAGGCCTGACATTTATGGTCACGTCCCCCATCCCTACTGGATAGTACCCGAAGCTCCTGACATCTATGCTCACTTCCAGTCCCATCTTGGAGAGCATAGGAGCTAGAACATACCTAACGTAATTTACAGTTGGCGAGTTCCTTACATCTGTGCCCCCCTTCCCGATGTGGAGTTGCACCGGGCTCTTTGCAAACGCACAGATTGGAAGAACGCCCAGGAGAAGCATCGGTATGCTTCCAGCCGTTCCTATCTCAGCCTCAATCTTGCCGCCAGATATGCCACTTGGCTTGAACCATAGCTCTTCTGAACCTATTTTCGCTCCCCGGACCTCGGCGTTGCTCAGCTTTGCTGCAACCAAAACGGACTCAAGGTGTTGGGGACGGAGCCCGGGTTGGCTGCGCTTCTTCCTGATGTTGTAGATGTGCAGCTCCTCATTCAAGATGCTTGCCAGTGCCACCGACATTCGAAGGATCGTACCGCTTCCGCTTCTCTGAGCCCCATCAACCTCCATGCCATATCACCTGAACGTTAAGCGTTGAAAGCTGGCGCCAGCCCCAATTTAAAGGGATAGCGCCTCAGATTTTGGTTAGAATTGCAGCAAGGTGCTAACGGCCGCCTTAGGCTTCAATTCAAGCTTGATCATGCCATCCAAGCCAACATCGGCTTCCCTGATCGGCTCCTCGTTTAGATTCGTAATGTAGGCTCTGGCAAACTTTTGGAATGGTTTTAGCTTCCCCTCTACTGCATAATCTGCAGGATTGTAGATCCTGACAACGATTCCTTCCTCTCTTTCTGCAAGTTTGACAGCTGAAACGACAAGGATGTCGGGCTCTAAAAAGATCCAGCTGAGCTCAGGGGGCATGTTTCCAGGTCCTGGACTTGCACCCATCACGCGTACCGGTTGGTTGAGGTTGTGAGCTTCGTGGAAGGCGCTCTCCCAATTACCCCTGTGGGGGACTACAGCATATTCAAATACGTGGTTGCCAGGGCACTGAGCCTCGGGCGTTTCTACGGTTGGGCCTGCATTTCCAGGACGCATCGAAAGGTCTCCTCGCGAGAGCCAGCCGACGCACCTGAGCAAGGTTAGGATGAGCGTCACGCCACTCCTATCCTCAGCAGCTTCGCACTCAGGAAGGCCCTTGTTTGCGAGCAGGAAGCCTTTCTTGCCATCGCTTACATCTGTGAAGCTCTTCTGTGGAAATGTTCCTAATGGCTTCTCAATCCAATCCTTCTTCTCCCTTTGTTTACCAACTGGTCGCTCCAGAACATCGAAGTGCCCCTCAGAGTAAACACTCTTCGTAAAGATTCCTGTTGGGAATCGAACGCGCAGCCAATGGTCGCGTGCATTGTTCTCAACGACCGTAGAGAAGTCGATGCGTCTAACCCCCGGATAGATTGAAACTTTCGTCGAGATCGGCATTTCGACGAGCGAGCTTGATCTTGACCTTCGATCGTCCGAGAGCGACTTTGGCACCGAATAGGACATCTTGAGAGTAAGCGTTTTCATTGCTGGTCCGGACTCACTAAAGCACTCAAGTATTTTGGATGGCCGATCTACCTCGAAATCTTTTTCCGGAGGGGAGTAGTTGTACTCGTCGCCTGCATCCCCTACATCCACGAACCTATTGCAGTCAGCATATGTGAACCCATTCACCTTGTCGATTATATCAAAGGTACCATTCGCCCTGTTTACCTTGATCCTGTAAAATTCGTTCTCGATCTCCTCCTTGCCTGTTTCACGAACAGCCTTTGGCATCTCTCTTGCAGGAACAGCCTGGTAAACCCTGTAGCCGTAGCCAGGAAGGTTTTTCCCTACGAAAATGAACTCGACCTTCCGCGCATCCTTGGTCCGGCTTAATTCTTGAACATCGACCTTCTCATTTTTATCGTCAAGCAGATCGAATGCCGAATCGATCTCGATCGTTCCTCTCACAACATCGGTTCTTGGGCCCGATGATGGGTTGAAGGCTATGACAGCAACTCCACCTTCCCTTTTTACATCTCCCCTCTGGGTTGTATCGATGTGGTGAGAAATTGTCTGGAAACAATCTTCGATGACTAGTTCAGCTATCTCCTCTACCCATTTGAACCTAGGTACCATGTCCATGTGAACTCCGTCGATGCTGCAGCCACAGATGCTGTCATGTGGATGGTTTTGAAGGAGGTACCTCCATGCAAGCCAGTTCATGGCAGCCAACCAGCCTCTCCTTGTTTCGTCGCTCCTGTCTGCAAGCCAAGACCAAGCTGCAAGGGGCTCGGCCCACCTCTCAAGCAAAATCTCGCACCTCTCGTTTAGCTGCTTGATCCACATCCTCGTCGAAAGGACTCCTACGAGAAGAAATGCTCTTGCTGGAGAACGGAACTCCCCTGAATAAATTTTCAGCTCCGGATT
>CAZWAU010000201.1:0-7334 GCA_964631995.1 uncultured Nitrososphaerota archaeon | reverse complement strand
TACTTGCAAGGCCTAAGAAATTGGCCTCTGCTTGATCAGAACAAAGAATGTTGCAATGGACAACGCAAGGTAGATCAGGTGAATCAGATTTACTTCGAAAAACAAAAGTGGATCTTTGCCCAAAAATGGATAGATCACAACAGATGTGGAAACAGCAACAATACCAACCGAGAGGCTTAGGATAGCAGCTCCAAGCGAAAGTAACCATCCAAAAAAGGGCTTTCTGTGCTGCACAACGATCGAGGATGCTCCCAAGATGCCTATCGGTGCCATATAGTATACTTCGAATTGTGGTGTGGCAGCTATTACAAGGTTCAGTGCAGCCAAAATGGCTGCAAGCGCCTCAGGGAGCGTTGGCTTGAAGGTTTCCTTTCTTCCTTCCTGTGCTTTTCCTTTCTGTCCGCTTCCCTCTGCACTCAACCCTTGCTTCATTCCTGGTTGCTTGGCGCCCTGTCTCTTCGGCGCTCACATATATATGCGCTTTCGGATGTAGTTGCCCTGAACCTCTTTGGCAAAGACTTTCGTGCATGTCATCGAACCCTGTCTTTTCGCCGGTTTCCAGAAGCCATTTGAAAGGGCACGGTACGCGATCTTTGGCGTCCCGTTTGACAGCACAGTCTCGTACCGCCCAGGGCAACGATTCGCTCCCAACTCAATAAGGTCATCTTCGGCCCAGCTTGAGACCATAAGCCTTCGATTTGGCATCGACCTTGAGGACGTAGGATTTACAGATATTGGAGATATTGGTGTCTCTCTTAGTTTGGAGGAAACCCTTCAGAGAGTAGGAGATACTGTGAAGGAGCTTGTTTCACTCAACAAGGTTCCGGTTTGCATGGGTGGAGAGCATACTGTTACGGCGGGCATCCTACGTGGAACTGGGAGAACATCTCTTCTTGTCTTCGATGCGCACCTAGACCTGAGGAGTTCCTATATGGGCCTCACGCTTTGCCACGCGTCCTGGCTTCGATATGCTATCGAAGCAGGCCTTGTGGAGGATGCTCTGGTTGTTGGAGCAAGGGGTTTCTGCAGGGAGGAGATGGAGTATGCATCGAAAAGAGTCAGGTATCTCGCCCCAATAGATCTGAGGAAAGGAGGTGGCGAGGAATCGCTTGCTTCATTTCTCAATGGAGCCGAAAAGCTCTATGTGTCGGTCGATATCGATGCCTTCGATCCTGCTTATGCTCCTGGAGTAGGCAATCCAGAACCTGATGGCCTCAGCACATTCGAGGTGTTCTCCATATTGGAATCCATCAGATCGAGGAACATAGTTGGCTTCGATGTTGTCGAGGTATCGCCACCATACGATTCTGGCATAACATCGTCGCTGGCAGCAAAGATGCTCTTCGAACTTATCTCACTCAGCGAGAAAAACTCTAGAGCTTGATGGGCACTCCGGTCGAACTCGACATGAGGGCGGCCTCCGCTATCTCAAGAGCAGACATAGCATCTTCCTCGCTTGGCTTTGGCGAAGATCCGCTTTCCACGCACCCTATGAAGTGCTGAAGTTCGAGCATAAGCGGCTCTTTGAAACCCATGTTCGGCATCTTCGTCTCACTCTGCTTAATCACGGTAATAGATTGCTGCATCAGGTCCGCTTCGATAACGCCCTCAGTTCCAGTAACGTTCAGCCTCCTCGTCTTCCTGGGTGTCAGCCAGTTGGTCTCTATGACAGCCACCTTTCCTGAAGCATAATTCAGGACAATATTTGCGTAATCTTCGTGCTTGTGGTGCACTAGCCTTCCAGTAGCAGCGTAGACCTTCGAGGGCCTCTCCTCTGAAGTGTAACTAAGTATGTCTATGTCATGTATCGCTGTATCCTTTACAACACCGACATCGAATATCTGCTCAGGCCACCTTCCAACTCTCGAGGTAAAGTATAGTATCGGCGTACCTATCTCGTTTTTGTCCACAAGCTCCTTCGTAGCTACAACTGCCTGGTTGAACCTTTCAGTGAAACCGACCATCAATTCTACACCCTCCTTCCTTGCCCTCTCAGCCAGCTCCCTCGCCTCCGAAAGAGTTGTTGTGAATGGTTTCTCGAGTAGGATGTACTTTACCCCTTGTTCGATGAGCTTTAGCGCTATTGGCGCATGCGTCACGGTCGGAGTAGCAACGACCGCTGCATCTAGCTTCACATTTACGAGACTTTCGACACTCGTGAAACATTCCGCGTGGTACTTCTTGCTGTAGGTCCTCGCTTTCTCCTCAACTATGTCGCACACGGCGACAAGAGCTCCAAGCTCGCTCAACACCCTTACATGGTGCTTCCCAAATCCTCCGCAACCGATCACGGCTGCCCTTACAGCCTTTCCTTCCGTTCCTTTTCCCAAATTTGACACACACTCCATCACATGAAATCGCTTAGCTTTTTCGCCCTCCCCTCCTCCTCCAAATCGATTCCAAGGGCATCAAGAACCTGCCCAAATGTTGACTTTATTATGTCCATATATTTTTCAACATCTATTTCCTTGTGGGAGCTCATCTGAACGGGCTTAACACCCTCCTTCCCCTTGACCTTCACGTAAGATATGATGTCGCCAGCTCTCAGCTCGGTTCCATTCGTTTCAAGCTGCTTGGCAACCTTTACATGCTGTGGTGTGGTCTTCGTGTATGCATCAGTTGCCCTGCTCATCATGACATTGAATGCAAGATCCTCAAGCCTGTACTCTCCGTTCCTGAGTTTCCTGACGGTCTCGGAGGCAAGCTCCTTTATCTCGCTCTTCGCTCTCTCGAAGCCCTCCTCATCCTTTACCTCCCCCAGGATCCTGAGAAGGTCGAAGAAGGCATCTTTCACGAAAATAGGTGTCGAGCTCTTTTTTCCGACAAGTCCTTTCACGTCCGCCGATCCATCCTCCAGGACTCCGACATAGTTCTTCTTCCTCTGGCTGAATACGACATATCTGTAATTTTTATCAACAGTTAGATCGATTCCATATCTTTCAACCGCCCACTTCTTCAGCAGCTCGATCTTATCCGCTGGCGGGTTCTTCAGGAAAACGGAATCTGTGTCGCCGTACACAACCGATATGCCGAGCCTCTTCGCCTCCTCTATAAGGTCTGAAAGGATCTGCCTGCCGAGCATCGTAACACTCTCCGCGAGCGGAGGGCAGTAGAATGGGAATGCCTCAGCCCCCATGACGCCATAACTGGCATTCAAGAATACCTTTAGCGCCCTCTGCACGACATCGTATAGTTTCCTCTCATTCTCAGGAAGCGAGGGGTTCTTTGACATTGGAGAGTAAACGTTGACTCTCAGGTCCCTCAAAGAACCTATGATGAGGCTCGTGAGGCCTTTCCTCTTCTTGCAAACCCAGTGGGGGCTTGAAAGTATCCTGTTGCTCCTACACTCCTGGTGCGGGCACCTAACTGTCTCGTAGCTAAGGTTGTTCGTCATTATGACGCTTGGGTACAGGGATGCGAAGTCCATCACGACGACATTGAAGTGCACTCCAGATACTGGCTCTAAAACAATCGCTCCTAAGTACTTCTTACCTTTGATGATGGCGCGCGTAACGGTCCCTCCCTTTAGGCTCAGTATATCTTCCGGCCTTGGTACAAGATATCCTCTGGCTCTGTGGTCGTTGATGAACAGACTTCTTATCCAAGCTGAAACGCTGTGCCTTACGACCTCCTCCATCGGCATCCTGCTGATCCTTGTGAGCATCATCACTAGCTTCAGGAGCAGCTTGTCGTACATCGTAGTTAGACCAAGTGTAATCTCCGCATCCCTAAGGCAATACTCTGCTATCTCTCTGTAACCCATATCAGGGATTGGTTTCTCCCCCTTCACCTTTCCCAGCCCAAGAAGTGCTTCTCCAACTGCGTCAAGCGTCACCTCCTTGTATACGTTGTTGAAGGCATAGATCTGCACAGACCGATTGAAGAGGAACTTGTAAAGGTCTATGTGGATCCCTTCCTTCAGGTCAGCATAATCTCTGCCAAGTGTTATGGGCATCTCTTCTTGAGAAACGTTAAGCCTCCTTGCCCTGTTGTGCAGATACACAAGATCGAAGTTGTCTCCATTGAAGGTCACAAGGAAAGGATACCTTGCCAGCTCTTCGAAGATCGCCCTTAAAAGATCAACCTCGTCATCGAAGTACTCAGGTCTGATCTGAGAGCCATTTTTTTCAACAACGAACTCCTCCGGAACCCTGTCAGGCCTTTTCAGAAGGAGGAACCTGTTTTGGCCATCTGTACTGAGAATAGCTGCTGAGGCAACAGCCTCTTCTGCTTCAGATGGATCCGGTATCCTAGTTCTTGAAGAAGATAGGACCTCTATGTCTAGAGCTGCAATTGTCACTTCCGGTATCGGTTGGCTAAGGAGCTCCATCCAAGATTTTACAGCCTCAACGTATTCGGCATCTTTCCCCCTCAGCTTCTCCTGCATCCTGTTGAGAAGCTCCCCTGGAGGGCTGAATATCTTCCTTGCAGGTTTTTCCTCCCCATCCACGATGTATGTGGATCCTGGCTGAAGTCCCATGTCGTAGATGTAGTTCAGTTCATACCTTATGTTCGCTTCCCAGGCCTTTGGTAAAAGATCCCTTATGGATCCAGAGGGCCTGCCGCCGATCGAGAGCGGGTCCCTTGCGAAAACCATGGTCATCTGGAGGTCTCTGTCGGTCAGTAGATCGTGTTTTTTCACAGGCTTAACTTTTGAGAATCCCGGATGATTCACGATCCCATCTATTTTGAGCAATTCCTCAGGAGATAGATCCGATAAACAGTAAGGTTCATGTCCGCTTGAATCTGGAACAAGTACGATCCTTTGGGCCAATGGGTCGAAAAATTTCATAACAGCCTTCCTTTTTGGCCCATCATAGACAACTGAGACAAGTACGAGCTCCCTTGCCTTGCCTCTTCCTCCTTCGACTTCCATTGGCTACTCCTTCGAGTATGGTCAGCTATCTTTCCGCCCCCAAAAGACCTTATTAGTCTTCTGCAGGGGTTTTGTTCCGATGAAAAGGTTCCGAAAGCGCTACATCCTTCTTTCCTTTTCATCCCCCTCCCCGCCCATCCAGGAACAATCGAAGCACATCGAAGAGCTTCTAAGGTCGAACAGGATAAGGGCGTCGATCGTCCAGTGTGGCCCGAGCTTCATCATTTATAGGTGCTCTCACAGACTCGTGGATGATTTCAGGAAGCTTTTCCCCCTAACCCTGCCAGACAATGCCAGAGTGACCGTAAAGGGGGTTTCAGGCACTCTGAAGAGGCTCAGGGATAGCCATATCCAAATGGACAGAAAGCATTTATCATAGCTCCGGGGAACGTGCTGAAGAAGGGATGTAGCATGTTCATGCCAAGCGGTTACGACCGTGCCATCACGGTGTTCTCACCTGAAGGAAGAATCCTGCAAGTGGAGTATGCCACGGAGATGGTCAACAACAGCCCCACGGCCCTCGGCTTGGTGACGAAGGAGGGCGTCATATTGGCCGGGCTTGAGAAGAGGTTGGATGCGCTCCAAGATAGGGAATTCAGCCAGAAGCTCTTCGTCTTGGACGACCACATCGGGTGTGTCGTTGCCGGTTTCAGCTCCGACGCAAGGATCTTGGTAGAGAACGCCAGGATTGAGGCCCAGATGAATAGGCTCCTTTACGATGAAGCTATAGATATCGAGTTCCTGATAAAGAGGCTAAGTAACATCGTCCAACAATATACGCAGCATGCGGGTGTCAGGCCCTTTGGAGTCTCAATGATAGTTGGTGGTGTAGACCAGTTCGCTGAAAGACTCTACCAGCTGGATCCGAGCGGTGTTTACGGTAAGTTTTTCGCCACGGTTGTTGGAATTGGCAAAGACGAAGCCAACTCCTTCTTCAGGGAAAATTACCGCCGAAACCTGACACTTAAAGAGGGTCTGGCACTTGCAATAGAGGGTCTTGTAAAAGCCTCAAAGGAGAAACTCGATTCTGAGAGGATAAGATTAGCAACGATCCCGTCCCAAAATCCGAAACTGACAAACGTACCTCAAGAAGAGATAGCTCAGATTTTAGAAAAGGTGCAGCAAAAGAGCGAAGAGCGGGCATGAGTTCAAAGAGCACTGTCGCTCGCCTTTCAGTAGGGGGGGACCACTTCGAGATCCTCGTCGATCCGGACTTGGCCTTGGCCTATCGGCTTGGAAAGAAAAAGGACATCTCAAAGATTTTGGCCGTCGACGAAATTTTCACAGATTCGAAGAAGGGTCTCAGAGCGCCAAGCGATAAGATCGCCAGCAAGCTTGGAACCAAAGATGTTCTGAAGGCTGCCATTATAATATTGGAGAAGGGCGAGCTCCTGCTCACTGCTGAACAAAGAAGGGCTCTGACCGAGGAGAAGAAGAAGCAGATCGTGGTAGCTATCACAAAATCTTGCACAGACGCCAGGACCGGGCTTCCGATACCGGCGACAAGAGTTGAGCAGGCATTGGCCCAGGTTGGTGTGAAGATCGATCCGTTCAAGAGCGGAGAGGAGCAAGCCAAGGCGATAATACAGGAGATAAAGAGGGTTCTTCCCCTGAAGGTTCAGACGAGCGAGATAGAGGTAAAGGCACCAAAGCAAATCGCCCAGAAGGTTCACGCAATGTGTAACGCCCTGGGTGAGATCTTGGCTGAGAGAGTTCTGCAGGACGAGAGCGTGAGGATGAACGTATCGGTTCCTGTGGTTTCAAAGGCTGCATTCTTGGAGAAGCTTGACAAAGAGTTCGGGCAGCAGGTTCAGGCGAACGTTTTAAAGTAGGCAAATCGGTCAAAAGGCTAGTAACCTTCAAACCGGTGTTGAAGATTGACGAAAATGGTTTCAGATAAGCAGATCGTCGTGCCTGGCGAGGTTCTGGCCGAGGGCGATTACCGCATAGGCGAAAATGTTTACAGGAACGGTAAAACGATCCTAGCGACGATGGTTGGAATCGCCAGGGTTGAGGAGGACAAGGTTTCCGTTATTGCGCTTCACGGATTTTACATGCCAATGGTTGGCGATGTTGTCATAGGCATCGTCGAGGATGTTGGTGTAACCCATTGGTTGGTTGACATAAACGCACCTTATCCTGGCGTGCTGAGAGCGAGCGAAGCTTTCGGGAGGGCATTCGACCCTACGAGGCACGAGCTCCTGGACGAGCTAAAGATAGGTGATGTTTTAATAGCGAAGATACTAAGCTTCGATAGAACCCACGACCCTGTTTTGACGCTAAATGAGAGTGGCCTTGGCAAGGTAAAGGATGGAGTTGTGGTTTCCCTTACACCGTCAAAGATTCCACGCTTGATAGGAAGAAAGGGTTCTATGCTGAACACCATACAACAAAAGACTGGTTGTCAGCTCATCGTTGGTCAGAATGGAATGGTACTTGCGAGATCGCATGATAAGAG
>CAZWAU010000200.1:0-2622 GCA_964631995.1 uncultured Nitrososphaerota archaeon | reverse complement strand
CCTGTGATCAATGCGTCCCGCATATCGATCGCTTTCCCTTTGGCAAGGGAGCTTGTGAAGATTTTCGCAGATTCTTTTTCCTCCTTTCGCCCAGTGTTGGGAGGCGCAGGTCTGCGATCGGGCTTGTAACGTCTCTTAATTGGGTTTACCGGACCTGTAAACTTTAACGGGAGGATTAGGATAAAAGTATGTTAAGCACATCATGCCGCAACGATCGGAATTGGAGAACAATTTAACCAGCATTTCAGCTTTTCTAAAGGCCGTTAACCCCTACCTGAACCTGATAAAAGACAGAGGATTGAGAAAAAGGGTGAAGGAGACGTTAATTGCTTCAGCTACAAAGTATCCTGTTGCTGGTGGTGACCCAGTCAAATATTATGAGTCGCCAGCTGCCAAGTTTCACCACCATAATTACCCAGGTGGGCTCTTACAACATACATTGTCAACTACTAGGATAGCTTTGGAACTTTCGAGGGTAATCAGAAGCGTTTATCGGATAAAAGTAAAGACCGACATCGTTCTTTGCGGCGTCCTGCTCCACGATGCTTTCAAGCCATCTACCTATGTGAAGAGAGAGGATGGCTCGTATGCTGATTCCAGACTTGGATTTATGCTCGACCACCAGTACCTCATAGCATCCGAGATGCTCTCAAGGGGGTTCACTCTTGAGCAAATCCACGCTGTAGCCTCTGCCCACGGCGACTATGGAATCGTGAAGCCAAGGACGGTAGAGGCGCTTATAGTTTTCTTGGCAGATTTTTCAGACTCTAGGTTCAACGGCGAGCTTCTAAAAGCTGCTTATGCGATAGCAAAGGAGGTTACGGGAAGACAGCCTCCGACGCTAGATGCCTTGCAAGCTTTCAGGATCATCGATAGTATGAAAAAGGGTGGAGCTGAAGCTGTTCGGGATTTGCTGAGCCGTTGAACCACCGAATGTAGTATCAGAGCACTAGAAAGAACGGTATGTTGAAGAAAAGTATTGCCAAATTTGTATACACAAAGAGGAGGCTTATCAATCCTGCCGATGCAAGCGACATCCTCGCAGCTCTGCTGAGATTTGAAGCCAGTATCATCATGGCCCATACCTGAAAGCCAAGAAAGATAAGATTCACGACACCCACCGCTACATTGTAAGAGCCTAGTGCTGGTACCAATGCGCTGAATATTGCCAAGGGCGCCTGGGAGAAAGCATATGCAACCGCTATCCACTCGAAAGATACAGCCTTCTTCATTGTCCTCAGTAAGAGTGATATCGTCAAGACGAAGAGGACCAAACCCGAACAATAACCAAGCAGAACATCGGCTAAGCCGGAAGAGTGCATTCGCTCAACGAAGAATCCTTTGGGCATGACCTTCGAAAATGTGTAAGCCCCTATCTCTAATGCGGCGAAAAGCATGGCGAAAGCTATGATTGCCGGCCGTTTCAGCGAAATCAACCTACCAAGGCAGAGGAAATTGTAGAAGCGGTTGTCGATCTGCCCCGACAGGCTAGTCACAGAGGACACGATGTCCCACGAGAGGACCTGTGCGTAAGCTGTCTTGCCAGCCTCACTGAGCGCGTAATGACCATCCCTCCGTCTTTGAATGAGCGGGCCAATGAAGCCAAGGTGGTAATAGAAGTTTCCAGGAGAAAGGCCAAGTTCTGTCATAAGGGCCGTAGCAGACATCTGTTCCCTAGAGCCAAGTAGGGATACTATCTGCCGGCGGATCGGATGGCTCAGTTGCCTGTAAAGATCGCGCGGCATCCCTTGGCTTCTGGCGCACAATCTGACGACCCTTCTTCGTTCTGAAGCGAATGGTGCTTTAACGCTCTTGTGGTCAACGAATACATATTGAAGCCGTCAAGAACTACAAAAAAGTAGTGTGCCAATTGTTTTCCTGTTTCTCAAGAAACCTTAGGAATGCTGTAAACCCCGACATTCCTTGCATTATAAAGAAGCTGTGCCTTTAAGTTGCAAAATGTCGATCCGGTCTGAGCTTAATACCATGGATGTGTGAAATCGCCTCTGGCCGAATTTTCGCTATCTTTTCGTGACATGTCCTGGAGCCGTGAACTACATAGCCTGGTCCTGCCCTAAGGGCTTTGGAGGTCGATTTCAGCTGCCCAGCGGGATAAGGTACTGCATGGTGGCCATTGGCAATGTATTTAGCGAAGACCTTCTCTCACCACAGCCAGCAAGAATTATTGCCATCAAAGCCTGAGATGCTGCCGGATAACATATTCTCCATTTATCCAATAAATGCTGTCTTTTCCACATCCCGCTCATTTTCGAAGATCTTCGCAAGCAATAACATCGAAATTAATATCCGAGTTGCGATATTCGAAAATCCAATGCGATATTGAACAAAAATTGCATGTGTACAAGAAATAAAAAGCGCCGCGGGCAGGATTTCCTTGGCCTTTTTTCTGGTTCCTTTCGGACCTGCGAGCCTCAGAGAGGCACCAGATCTCGAGTCTGGCCCCTTGAACCTGGCTTGGGTACCGCGGCCGATATTACTACGTAATTGGTGAAGATAATCGTTTCTATCTTGGCCCAAACTTATTCTAAATGTTACAAGCTTAGGGCATCCACCAAACTTCAATGCATGCGATCAAGGATAGCGTCTCTCCTTGTCATAACT
>CAZWAU010000199.1:0-2924 GCA_964631995.1 uncultured Nitrososphaerota archaeon | reverse complement strand
GGACCAGACGGGTATACGATAGACTTTTCCGCCAATTTCGTTGGTTACGTGCCTGTCAAGAAGAATACCCCAAACACCCCATCAGATGAACTCATCCGCCAAGCCCCCTTCGACGCTCCAGATCCTTTGTTGGAGGAATCTACAGCCACCATAAAGGAGGGCGAGACCCAACCTGTTTGGATAACGGTTTTTGTTCCTCCAGAAGCTCCAGCTGGAAACTATACTGCAAATATAAAAGTCCTGTCTGAAAAGACGAACTCATCTATCTCGATCTTCCTCAAAGTATACCCTGTAACTCTAACAAATGAAAGAACTTTATGGCTTACAAATTGGTTCTCGGCACAAAATATTGCCAAACAGTACAATGTAAAACCATGGAGCGAAGAGCATTGGAGCCTAATTAGGAAATACGCCAGAATTATGGCAGAACACCGTCAAAATGTCATCATAACTCCAATCTTCGATCTCATAAGGTTCGTAAAGGGACCGAACAGCTCTCTGAGGTGCGAATTTTCAAACTTTGATCGCTGGGTTGAGCTCTTCAGGGAGGAGGGCATTATCGGAAGGATAGAGGGCAGCCACCTGGCAGGTAGAAGTGAATGGGAAGCTTCCGATTTCGACTCGCAAGCTGTAGCTATATATTACGAGAATGGAATCTTTGCATACACTCAGCCGTCCATGAAGGTCACATCTTCGGAATATCGTGCTTTTCTTTCACAGTTTCTGCCACAACTACAAAGCCACTTGGAGGAGAAGGGCTGGATTGATTTTTACATTCAGCACTTGGCCGATGAGCCAATCCATGCAAACGCGGAGAGCTACAGGAAATTGGCTGGATACGTCAAGAAGTTTGCGCCAAAGCTTAAAACGATCGATGCGAATCAGGACACGGAGCTTGTCGGAGCTCTGGACATTTGGGTACCAATACTACATGAGTTTGATTCCAACCAGGAATTTTACGCGAATAGGAGAGCGGCAGGTGAAGAAACATGGTTCTACACTTGCTTGGCACCGACTGGTAAGTACCCAAACAGGTTCATCGATTATGCGCTCCTGAAGGTAAGGATATTGCACTGGATCAACTTCAAGTACAACCTTTCGGGTTACCTCCACTGGGGGTTGAACTACTGGACCGAGAATCCATTTTTGGATGTCGAACCCAGCTCACTTCCACCAGGCGATGCTTTCATAATCTACCCAGGAAAAGATGGCCCTCTAAGTTCTATAAGATTTGAAATGCTTAGGCTTGGGGTCCAAGATTTCGAGTTACTAAAGATGTTGGAAAGAGTCGATCCGGTGAAAGCCAGGAGCTTGGCCGAAATGGCAGTACATTCGATCACAGAGTATGAGAGAGATCAAACGAAGTTCGAGGAAGTAAGAAGGGAATTGATAACTTCATTGATTGAAGAAAAATAGGCAAGTGGATTGTAAAATCTTTTTTCGGCCAGGCTATCCGGATGCAAGGCTTTGGATTTGAGCCTCCAGTCTGCAGATCATACGTAAACCGGTTCGGGCGCTTTGAAGGTTGTCGAAAGACGAACTTCACGGCCAAGCTCAGAAGCTTCCAATATGCTCAGGCATATGTCGAGAATGTGGTTCGCCTGCTCACCAGAGCATCGTGGCTGGCGTCCCTTATCGATGGCATCAGCGATATCGAGAAGCCCTCGGGACCACTCAACTCCATTGTAAGGCTTTGCTAGCATTGGCAAGGGGGTCCACTCTCTTTTTCCAATTGGGCAGAAGAATACCTGCGAATCGAAATTTACAGGTGAGTCGACACGCAAAGTACCTAATGAACCTGTAATCTCTATTCCAGTGTGGGCAGACTTTTCTACTACAAAACTGGCTGACAAACGTCCAATCGCTCCATTCGAGAACTCAAGAACTCCGTCGACATGGTCTGGCGTAGTAACAGAAAAGACCTTCCCCTTTTTCGGGCCACTTCCAATTTCGCGCCTCGGGATGAGCACCTTTGCTTGCCCCCTCACCGATCGTACCGGACCGAGTATGGACGTAATGACATTAAGCGGATAACATCCAACATCGAGCATAGGCCCAGCGCCTTGAGCATAGAACGCTTCTGGGCTGGGATGCCAGCTTTCGATCCTGCCATGCATCATGTCAGACGAAACATATAGAACCTGACCAACCACTCCGTCGCGCACAGCTTTCCACAAGGTCTGTTGCGCTTCGCCCAAAATAACGAATGGCGAGCAACCGAGAAGCAGCTTTTTCTTCATTGCCAAATCTACAAGAAAATTTCCATCCTCTCTATTTGTTGCAAGTGGCTTTTCGCTATGAACATGCTTCCCAGCTTCAAGAGCCATCCTCGTGACCTGAGCGTGGGCCGTATGGATTGTCAGATTAACAACGAGTTCAACGTCCTTCGAAGACAGAACCTGCTCCATGCTTTCAAATGCAACACAATTGTACTTTTTCGCGAAGCTCTCCGCCCTTTCTCTTACGAGGTCGTAGGCTCCGATGAGCTTCAGCTCATCTGGATGTGTTAGTACGCTATCGGCGTAAGGTCCAGATATGTTTCCACAACCTATGAAGGCGATCCCAACCGCTTTTCCTTTGCCCATATGGCTCTAGCTGTATGCAGGGCTAAATATGCCTTGGCCAAAATCTTGGCGAACTCGTATTCTAAGAGGTGTTCTAGACTCAGCTGAGTTTTACCTTCTACCAGATGATGGACATCGAGCCAAATCTCTTACTGGCAGCAAGTTCGATGTGGAGCCTAGCGTTGCCTTAGAATCGCAAAGATTCTGTTATAGACTCAATATCCTCCTCGCATTCTTCACTCTGAATGATCCCACTCGCAAAATCAGCCTTTCCACCCCCTTTGAACCCCTTTCCTCTCAGCGCATCATCAAGGACCCTTCTGCAGTCGAAGGGAAGCCCTTTCCCCCTCGCCATTATGA
>CAZWAU010000198.1:0-4509 GCA_964631995.1 uncultured Nitrososphaerota archaeon | reverse complement strand
TGGACATAATCCTCTGGACCACGGGATTAAGGGCCGCCGAGGTTTTTGCTTACATAGACAACTTGGGCAGCAAGGTTGACATCAACTCATCTCTTGCGGTCAAGTTCGAAAACGGAGCGGGGGCCAGCATCTCCGTGGTCGGGAACTCACCAACTTGGTGGGAAGACATCACGTTTTGGGGGGAGAAAGGAATGATCTTCTACAGGAATGGAAGGCTCCAGTACATCGAATCAGGTGAGGAGGGCTTCATTGAACCAACTAGGCTTCCGCACGGTTCAAATCCGGACAGGAATTTCGTGATGGCGATACTGGGAATGGAGCCTGTCGAATCTCCTCCTACATGTGGTCTTCATGTTGCAGAGTTAACAGAAGCAGCTTGGAGATCCGCTAAGGCAGGAACGAAAGTACCAATAGAAACTTGAAAGCATTGAGGCAAAAAAAGCACAACGGACAGATTATAAAAAATATCGAATTCTATCCTTCACTTTTGTTGAGCGTTTAGAGCTGCACTACGCCAGAATGTGAGGTGGATATTATCAGACCGAAGATTCTTTTATTGTAAGTGCCTGCCGAAAGTTCTCTCCAGCCACCTTTTGGCGAATTCGTAAAGGTTAATGGACTCGAAGAGGTAAGATCGGGCTGCACCTACATTACCAGAGCTGAATTTACCATACAACAGGTAATCCTGCATTATAGCCTCGAAGTATTCCGAAGCGTTGTCGACGATACCCCTGCAGGTATCGAACTCCTCGATCTCGACCCATGTCCTTTGCCCATTCCTCAGAATTGGCATCTTGTAACGCACGATCCTCTTGTTCGGAACATCTGCCATGTGCTCGGCGTAGTGTAGTAGAGTAATGGTATTCAGTGGAGCGCCCAGAAGAAGGACTTTGCCACCTACCTCGCAAAGCTTTGCTAAAGGTGAGCCCGGTCCATATCCATATTGAAGCGGATGGTCTTCTGTTATCCATCGGGCCAAAGCTCCTACGGCTGCGAATGAACCGTCTGGGTGGCCGCTTCTGAATGCACCAGGCCAGGTGCGAAGATATTCTGTCAAGATGCTCCACTGCCTGCAAGCACGCGACCTAGCTGGATCAAAGGGAGGGCACTCTTCCAAATACGCAAGCTGGTCTTCTTCTGGCCACTCATTGAGTTCGTATGGCGAATCCTCCCAACCGACGTATATCATCAATGTCCCCTGGGGACCAATAACATCTAGCAACGCCTGTATGACGATGTCCGGGCCACCAACGATCCACCCTATGGCGCTTACGGAGGCATGAAGCATCACAACTTGACCCTTTGCTAAACCAAGTTCCCTCAAGTCCTTTACAAGCCTGTTCCTTGTGATCAAGGGGAGCTCGCTTCTTTTCATTTATCATAGCCTCAAAGAGCAGGCGTTGGGCGTTGTCCAGTAGGAATTTTGCTCTCGCTAATAAGGTCTGCGAGTCATAGCGAGGAGCAGCGTGCTACAAACTATCAACTCGTGCATTTACCAGCGCCCAAGCGATCTTTTTAGCCACCCTAGCCAATTTTTGCCGATCGCGCAAAACCTAAATTGCTCAAAAACCTCGCAGTTTTTACAAAGTAGAGGTGAAGGGAACGGATCCACCAGCCTTTCAGAGAAAGTTGTTTCTAAGATTCTTGATGACCGCTCCACTCTTGATCTTGGTTGCGCCTTACCTTTTGTCTTTGACAAAGACTCAGGGTAGAGCGTTCGATGAATTCGAATTTTTTGACAGAAAAGAGAATCTCATACACATATTCTCTGAGGAGATATTTGGCATGCAAGAGGAACGAAATGCCATAATTCAGGAAGGGGAAGCTATAACTTGGGGTTGGGAGTGGTTCGATGAAAATAAAGGAAAAGTTGAGGACATACTGGATGGATCGGAAATCTCTCTGGAAGTTGATGGAAGACAAATTCTACCAGAGGATGGAAGGGGATGTTGGTCAGAAATAAAGTTCTTTCAAGATGGGTTCGACCACGACGGAGATGGTTTTGGAGATGGGGATGCAGATGGAATAGGAGATGTTCCCCGTGGATTTGTGGCAGCATTTAGATTCACGACGGTCCTGAGCAAGGGGGTGCATAGGTGGGTCTTCCAATTTACCGACAGAACGGGACTTGTTGTACTGCGCGATTCGGGCACCATAACTGTCCTAGAAAATTGGTGGACCGAAGATCGAAGGTGCAAAGAGTGTGGATATAGGAGATGAAACTCAAACCGGTACTTGAGGTCCAGTTGGGAACTCCGATAGGACAACTTCGGGCCACGCCCGTTCGCCTTGGGAAGGGTGAGCCTCCGGCTTTTCTTGTTGTGTATGCTTCAGATTTTGATGTTGATCCATACATCGAGATGTTCTTCTTTCCAAAAGATACGCTCAAGATGGCCCTAATTAGTTCAAATGGCAGCATAATCTGGAGGCGCGACCTGGGGGGAGGCGTCGTCCCAGGACAGTGGTTCTGCCCGTTCCTGGCTTTCGATTTGGACCGTGATGGCGTCGATGAGATCTGGTTCGTAAACAATGTAGATGAAAAGCACCCGCTTGGACTCAGCAGCTATCGTCTGGCGCGGATCGATGCCAAAACGGGAGAGATCACCGGTCAGTGGAAATGGCCCGACAGCCTTGCTGGCAACAACTCGCTCAGCCACACATTTCGGAACTTCATACGCGGAGGCTATGTTAAAGGCGAGCCGGTGCTCATTACGGCTCAAGGCACTTATGGCGATATGTTCCTACAAGCTTATGATCCGGGCTTGAGCCTGAGATGGGAGCACAAGATTGGTAAGGAAGAGCCTGGTGCTCGAGGATCTCACATGGCACCGATCGTAGATCTAGATGGGGACGGTATTCAAGAGATCTTGTGGGGTGAACGCTGCATCGAATTGGACAGAGGGAGTGAAATATTTTGTGCTGACCGTTTCAGCTACAGAGGACACTCCGATGTCGTAATTCCGGTTCTCGATCGAGACAGCGGCAAGTGGTTCATCTTTACATGCCGCGAGAGCGACCGTGAAGCTTCACCCCGTGTCGTCCTATTTGACTCGATGGGAAAAAGAGTCTGGGGCAGCATCGAACGAGGCCATGTTGATATGGGTTGGGTAGCACGCTTGGCACCGGAGGGGAAACAAGTTGCTACGGCAATCAAGATCGATCACAAGACCTGCGGACCGGATGGGCGTTTTCACTATGGTCTGGAGGAATATGCTTGGGAAGCGCTTACTGGAAAGCCAATCAAGCTTCCATTCAGCACCTACAAGACGATACCTGTAGACCTTAATGGAGATGGGCTTCACGAATTCGTTCGGGGAATTCCAGGGGGAGATGGCGACATCATCGACTGGAATGGTTCGGTTCTGGAAAACGTAGGAGGAACAACTGCAATGGCGCGAAAGTTCATGGACCTTGCTGGAGAACAGCTTCTTGTCTACTATCCAGATGGGAAGGTTAGGGTTTGGGCTGACATGGAAGCTGAGGACAGCAGCTTGGCGCGTTCGCGCTATGCGCATCCCACCTATGCCCTTAATGATGAAAGTGCCCTTTGCGGACTGTAGTCGTATCGATACATGTGCCTAGCTGACAGCCTCTAGGGATTTGGAGAAGCGACAAGGCCATTTTCTAATTATTTACATGTAGGGTTGAGCGCCGGTGGCAAGATTTCCGCCCATCGCCGTTCAGTGGGGCTCGAACTTGCGAACCAACGGGTAGCCGCGGAGCAAGTCATGCCTGCCCCTTAACAGCTTCAGCACCGAGGTACCGCTGCTGTCGGCTTGCGCCATCTACCTATTGCTCAAGACCGCTCGGACCGCCGAGGAGCCTCTGAGCTACACCGGCGCGTTCAAATTCTACATTTGGCCGAGATTTATCGATTTCTGTGTAGGGTTCTGTTATGACCTATGCCAGGACGAAATAGCCACGCTCAGGTACCAAGGAGCACATGCCACAGGTGGATTACTTGGGCTGAGGAAGGCAACCTATCGAGGAGGCCAAAGAGGATTAAGAAGACGAGCTTCTTCGTCGTAACCGAGACCATCGTCCTTCGTCTGCTATTCTGGTGGGAACCCGACAAGATCAAAGCTTAGCTGGGTAAACAGGGCACGGTCTACTGGATAATCTGCAAGTGGGGGCTGAATCGACTGTTTAGCAGACCAAGAAAGAGAAAGAGGTACATCCGCTGGGAGAGGGAGATCCTGAACAACCTGTGGCAGACAGACTGGAAATTGGTCCTTTGGCTCGGCAGGTGGCTGATAGCATCCCTCGATGACAACAGCAGGTTCATCGCAAGAGCTGCACTGTTCGAAGAAACTATGGCAGAGAATCCTCTACTAGCACCCTCGATCTTTAGGTAAAGATGGCCCTCCACGTACTGGGCCTATATTCCCTGTAAGACGAGAGCGTCGACCTTTCCTTCTCAGCTACGTTGATTATGGCCTGCAGGTTCCTTGAAACTTTCTCGTCAAATTGTGCTGTGCCGATGTCTCTAGGATCGATCTCGAAGAATAG
>CAZWAU010000197.1:0-5838 GCA_964631995.1 uncultured Nitrososphaerota archaeon | reverse complement strand
GTACATACCCGGGATCCGAGCCAGAGCACGACGATAAAGATCGGAAACTATGAGCTGAACACAACAATCATAGGATACGAGTGCGAGAGGTGCTACTGGAGGAACAAAGAGAGGGAAATGACAGCCTACGAGCAGTTGAGGATCCCGATATAAGCTATTATGAAAAAGGCAAGAACCGACTGTTCATACTGGAACTTGTAGGTCTTTAAGCTGATGCCCTACTGGCTTCCCAGAGAATGTGGCCAAGCTCTTGGGCAAGGAGGCCCATCGCCAATTCGACAGCCCTCTTGGAACCTGGCATGCAGGCTATGACCTTTCCTTTAGCGATCCCCATCATCGCCCTGCTCATTATCGCTCCGCTCCCTATCTCCCTGTAGCTGAGGGCCCTGAAAATCTCCCCGAAGCCATCCAGCTTCTTCTCAACGATCTCACTTGCCACCTCTATCGTAATGTCCTTCCTTCCAATTCCTGTGCCACCGGTCGTTAGAACGGCATCGACATCGTCACTTTTCAAGAGCTCCTCGATCGTTTGCCTAAGCAGCTCTCGGTCATTCTTAACGATCCTGTAGTAGGAAATGGAGTGGCCATTAGCATTCAACAGCTCGATCATAGCCTTTCCGGATTCGTCATTCTCCTCCCTTCTAGTGTCGCTCACTGTGAGGACGGCGCACCTCGCCCTTATCGAAGAAGAAAGCTTCCTGTGCTCTTCGTATCCCAACCGATTCAGTCCTTCCTCTTCTCCACCACGACTACATCCCTAACCTTTGTCGTTGGGTAGTTGCCTGATCTGTCCTTCTCAAGATACTTCACCATGTCCCAGATTGTGAGCAGAGCGATTGAAACTCCAACAAGAGCCTCCATCTCAACCCCAGTCCTATAGATCGCCTCTACCATGCACTCAGCAACGATTTTGTCCTTCCGCAAGGCAAACTTGATCTCTGCACCCGTTATCTGCAGAGAGTGGCAAAGTGGAACTATCTCATGCGTCCTCTTGAGAGCCATTATGCCTGCAACCTCGGCGGTCCTTAGCACATCGCCCTTCTCGACCCTTCCGCCCCTTATGGCATCGATCGTGCTCTCCTTCAGCACAATCTCACCCCTTGCGACCGCCAACCTCCTCGTCTCCTTCTTTGAGGATATGTTGACCATCTTTGTCATTGCTCATCACCGATTAATGTTTCCTGGGTCTCTTTGCTGCCACCCAGCGCGTGCCACTTTCAGTGTGCTCCTTCTTCCATATCGGTACCGTGCTTTTTAGCTCCTCAAGGATGTACCGGCATGCTGCAAAAGCCTCGCGGCGGTGCGAAGCAGCTACCGAGATTAGAACTATGTTATCGGAAACATTCAATGCTCCAATTCTGTGGATGACAACAGCATCTTGGACTTTGAAGCGGTTCATCGCCTCAAGCCTGATCTCCTCCAACCTTCTTGTAGCTTCCTTTTCGTCGGCCTCGAACTCCAGCTTCTTGACCTTTACTTTTCCTGTGAAGCTCCTTACGGTGCCGAGGAAACTTACTATTGCTCCTGTCTCGCGCCTTTTGATTGAGGAGATGGCCTTTCCTACAGAGAAGTCCCTTTTAGTAATGAGTATCAAATCGAACACCTCTTGCTGTTGCTTTGCTTAGCACATTAAGCATGCGTTACTTTTTTACCTATCTCTTCCAGAAAGGTTCCCTTCGCCTTACAGCTTCCAAGTAAGCCTCGATGAGCTCCCTTTCCCCAGCACCGCTTCTCAAGAGGGATACGAACTCGACTAGGTTGTCCTTCCTCATCAGACAGGGCTTCAACATTCCATCGGAAGTTACCCTGAGCCTTGTGCAACCAGCGCAAAGATCAGGGTTGTGCGTTGTCCTGACGACCTCGACCTCGACCTCCCCTCCACTCCTTCGGAGATAGTACTTCCTCCTCCTTTGGAACTCCCTCTCCAAAACCTTTGTGGCTTCCATTCTGAGCATGGCCTCGATCTGAGAAAGGTCGAGGTGGTGCTTACCGAACCAGTTCTCCTCGCATCCTTGAAGCTCGATGAGCTGAAGTACCGCTCCCTTCTCAGATGCGAAATCGACAAGGTTCCATATCTCGCCATCATTAATGCCTCTTAGGACTACGGCGTTTAGCTTCACCGGTTTTAGGCCGCTTTCCAAAGCAGCATCTATTCCATCCCGAACCTCAGCCAGCCGATCAGAGCCCGTGATGGCTTGGTAGTTTTTCTTGTCAAGGGAGTGGAGGCTCACATTGACGCGCCCAAGCCCTGCGCTCCTGAGCTTGCTGGCGATTGGGCGGAGCATAGTTCCGTTTGTGACAAGAGAAACCTCATCCACCAAAGACGATATACCAGCAACTATCTCCAAAATGTCGGAGCGAAGTAGAGGCTCACCTCCTGTGATCTTAACTTTCTCGATACCAAGCTTTCGCCCGATCTCGACAAGCTTCAGGATCTCGCTCCTCGACATCTGCTTCATGGGCATCGAATCCTCACCTTCCCTGTGGCAGAAGAAGCAGTTCAAGTTGCACTCCTGCGTGACCGATATGCGAAGGCTGCTCACTTCTCTGCCAAAGGAGTCGAGCATTGGAGTCTCGGCCTTTGTAACCAGGTTGGTTTAAATTCTTTGTTTTTAAATTGGATGCGAATGTGAGGTGGAGCGATGAAGAGATCATCTATTTACGGCTTGGAGAAAGAGGGAAAGTTCAACTTCCTCGATGGAACTTTCACCATAGGACCTATATTCACAGGCGGGCTTCACTTCTATGAGCCCGGAGAGGTTTCGCATGCTGGAGAGGATAGGCATGTCCACGAGGACCACTACGAGATCTTCATCGGTCTTCAGGGGAAAGGGAGGCTGGAGATTGAGGGGCAAAGCTACCAATTCGGAATGGGAGACATCTTCCTGGTCGAGCCCGGTGAATCTCATCATGTCGTAGCTGACAGGGAGGAACCGATAGTTCTTCTATGGATCGGAGCCAGAAGGCGGTCATAGGACCTAAATGATGCAGATATATTTGGCTCGTATGTTAAATCGAGCTGGAAAGATGATATAGATCCTGCAAGCTTATCTTGGGATTGGAAGATTCCGGCCAGTTCAATATAGACTATTTTTCCTAAATTTAAATATCGAACCTCTTTCCTCGCCTTAAATCCCTAAGGAGACTTGACCGGAAAGCCTAAATTCATATAAAACGGACCTGTCTTGGGTTAAGATAAGATGGCTAACGACAGAGCTATAGGCGCGCTTCTCCTCCTGGGTTCGATAGCGCTTCTCATTTTGTACTTTTGGCTCCTTTTCTATGGATACATGTGGCTTGCAGTAAGCATCGTATCTACGGCGGCTGTCCTAGGAGTCTTGGGCATCATAGGTTGGATCGGTTGGACGCTTGCAACAACGCCCCCACCACCTCCGATAGAAGAGACGCCGCCAACTCCGGAATCTACTGAGGCGGAGAAGAAAGAGGCCGAACCCGAAAAGAAGGAAGAAGAGGCCGAGAAGAAGTAGAAGCGGTCGACCTGCTCGGGTCTGTTGGGAGAGGGAGCTGCGCGCAATCATCTTGGTTACGGTGAAGCCCCTAAGAGTTGTTGGATTACTCAAAGGTCCTTTGCGTATTAAATAGTCAAGGAACCTTGATGTCAAGTTTTAAGTCGATTTGACAGCCTATCTGCCTTCCAAGAGGGGCATGTCGAAGCAGAGCGTGCAAGCGGAAGGCGCGAAGGCGAACGTAAAGCTCGTCGAGCTCCTTTGCAGTAGGAGGCCCGACGTAAAGATAGTGGCAGCTATTCCAGCTTTCAATGAGGAAAAGACCATAGCGAGGGTTGTGATCGAAGCTTCAAGGCATGCCCACAAAGTTGTGGTCGTTGACGATGGCAGCGACGACCTCACAGCTGAGATAGCAGAGAGGCTTGGAGCTATAGTGATAAGGCATGAGCGAAACATGGGAAAAGGTGCGGCTCTAAAGGACTGCTTCGAGGCAGCCCGCCAGATGGATGCCGACATCTTGGTGACGCTCGACGGTGACGGGCAGCACAATGCTGAGGAGATACCGAAGTTGGTTGATGCAATACTCCAGAACGGGAGCGACATAGCCATAGGCTGCAGGTTAAAGGGCGAGACCGACATGCCTTCCTACAGGAGAATTGGGAACAAGATGCTTGACTTCATTACGAGGAAGGCGGGAGCGGTTCCAGTTCAGGACACGCAGAGCGGATTTCGAGCATACTCGAAGAAGGCGATCTACAAGACAATCTTCTCTGCGAATGGCATGGGCGTTGATTCGGAGATTCTGCTTAGGGCAAGAAGAGCTGGCCTTACGGCTTGTGAGGTACCGGTTGGCTGCAGGTATGCCGGGAGGGAGACCTCGACCTTCAATCCCATTTCGCATCTCTTCAGAGTTGTTTCGACTATAGTATCATATGTTGGTGGAAAGAGACCCCTGCTCTTTTTCGGTGTGCCTGGAGTTGCAGCGACCATAATTGGGACGATATTGCTTGTCGATGCTACCCAAGTGTTCCTAGTGGAAAGGAGCCTGCCAATAGGAACCGCGCTTGTTTCTGTGCTCTCGCTTGTGATAGGGATTCTGCTTTCTATAGCTGCGATCATACTCCATGTCATAGTATCAAAACTTGAAGAGCTGCCTCCTATGAGCCGTTGATTGTTTTATTTAAGAAAATGTAAAAGCGGGTATATGATACACTTGTTTTTGGCTTAAGGCGCTGATAGGATTGTTTACGCTTGCTGCTACCTAATGGCCCAGTATCTGTTCGTAGAGATCGATGATCTTACCCGCCACTATGTCCCAAGTGAACATCCTCTCCACTAGCTCCCTTCCTTTGCGACCAAACATTCTTCTGAGCTTTTCATCATCCAGAAGCTCTATGATGGCTTCGGCGAGCTTTCGTGAATCTCCGGGCGGAACAAGCATGGCCGTTTTCCTGAAGTAGTCCCTTATGCCAGGGATGTCCGTAGCTACGACTGGCCTTTCCCTTGCCATCGCCTCTAAGATGACGGTTGGCAATCCTTCGGCAAATGAGGGCAGCACGAAGACATCGCAGCCTGCGTAAGCTCTTTCGAGTTCTTCCTTTGAAACCCTGCCCCTAAAGATGATAGCTCCCTCGAGCCCGATTTGCCGGACCCTCTTCTCAAGCTCGGCCCTTCTCTCCCCTTCGCCTATAACCACAAGCTTTGCCTTTTTATCGGTACGATGGACCTCCAGAAAGGCATCCACAAGAGTTTCGATTCCCTTCCTTTTAAGAAGCTGGCTGACGCAGAGGACTATCTTCAAGTCTGAAGCTCTGCTCTGAGGCTGGACTCTTGGAGGCAGGTTTATGGCATTAGGTATGATGTGGATTCTATCCCCTCTAACTCCGATAGCCGTTAGAAGGTCCCTGTCGGAAGGGGAGAGGCATATGACAGCTTCTGCAGACCCAAGGGTTGCTTTCATCAGGGTCCTCTCGTAAATCCTGAGAACAAATCTCTCGAAGGGCGTAACGTAAGTCAAGCGACCATGGCAAGATATGACCAAGTGCTGGTCGTGCATGGCATGCACCAGAGCAGCAAGGTTGGAAGTGAATGCGTGCTCGTCATGGCAATGGACGATGTCAAAATCCTTCTTTGTCAGAAGTCCCTTCAGAAGGCCTATTGTGATCGGATTGCCCAATGGCCTGAAAGGTGCCTCGAACCGCAAGACTTCAACTTTGCCAACTCTCTCTTTTTTCTTTGATCTTGGCACATTGGTCGTCAATATGGCGACTTCGTGCCCAGCTTCGGACAGGCGGCGAGAAAGTTCCATAACATGTGACTCTATACCGCCAAAATGCGGGCTGAAATATGACGAAACCTGGAGCACCCTCAA
>CAZWAU010000196.1:0-4851 GCA_964631995.1 uncultured Nitrososphaerota archaeon | reverse complement strand
ACAACCTCCTTTCGGGAAGACCGTTCTGGACATATGACTCGCCTTCCGAAGTTAGTCTTGCAATCGATCTCTTCACCTCCTTGACCTCTACAAGGCCGCGCTCGGAGAGCAACAGGGAGCTCCTCGTCACAGCTGCGATATCAAGTCCAGTGGATGAAACGATGCCTTTCACAGATTGTTTTCCACCAAATTTTTCGAGAGCAAGCAGTATCTTCCTGTCATTCTCAAACAAGGCAATCATCTTCGAAGATCCCACCAAGCATGGCTTTAGGGCCGATCATTGTTGAAAGACAATGGGCATCGGAGGTGCATATCTCTTCTTCGCAACGTCCCTATTCTAAGAACTGAATTGGTGGTACATCGCCGACCTGCAAGCTGGTTTTGGCCAAGCCTTTGGGGATCGGCGCTTACTGAAGCTTGGGAGGGGAGTTCCCGTGCACAGTTAAATATGCGGACTGAAAATTCGAATGCAGGCGACTCTGTCGCCCACCGCGGAAAAATCCACCAACAAGGCGGATCCGACCGAGCAGGGAGGAATCCCGTCGATGAGGAAGGAGATACCCAGTGGTGGGACACGCGGTGCCAATTAAGTGAGGCGACATAAAGCTGGCTGGGCAAGGGGAGCTTGTTCCTACAATCGGTCAAAATGGAGCCCCTTTGACCTCCAAAGGCACAGAATACAGTTCATAGGAGAGGGCGTTCTGCACTGGTTATACAAAAAGCCTGCAAGTTGATGCCCTCTGGATGCGAACTGCAAAGAATTTATAGCCCGAGCCCCTTACAAAAAGTCGCCGGGATCTCCCAGCTTGGTAGGGAGCAGGCCTGCTAATGGCCTGGCAGTAAGTCTGTGACACTCCGTGTCGCGCGGGTAACGCGTGGAGCGTTCGCGAATTCAAGCTGCGGGTTAAGGCCGCGGGCACAGACCGCTAAGTTAAGTTGGGGCGTGGAAATCCCGCTCCCGGCGCATTTCCAAGCTACATCTTTGCTATGCTCTTGTCATTCTCCACGATTCGTTTTTATAGTAAACACCGCATTCTGAGGCTTGCGGCGATCAATTGTGGAAAATGAAGGAAGGAGGCGCATAAGAAGCGTCATCGACATCGCCTCGTTCGGGATTCTCTTAATTATCTTGGGGTTCGTTTGGTCTCAGAACTCCAACCTGCCTTCTAGGACGATCGATTTCTTCAGAAGCATATCGAGATACCGTAACTTTCCACCTTACGCAGCTTTTCCTGATGTGTATGATGCCTTCGTCCTGTTCGTTTACATGCTCGCCGCTTGGAGCTTCCTGCTTGCAGCTATCAAGATACCGCTAGGGCTTGGTGTCTCGAGCGCGCTGAGTTCTGCACTGGGAGGCGCGTTCCTTTTGGCACTTGGACATTTTTCCAAAGAATACTGCTCGGGTGCCCTTAGCGCTGCAAGCGCAGTAGGGCTTCTACTCATTCTACTTGGTATTTTTGTTATCGTCAGCGGGCTTGCAAGCGAAGCTTGGAGGCGCAAGGCGCGTTGATAAATTGCCAGGAGTCATAAGATTTGGCCATCTGGATGGGGTGCTCAGGTTGGTCATACGAGGAGTGGGTTGGACCGCTCTATCCTGAAAGGGAAAAGAAGTTCAGTTACTACAGCCGGATCTTCAATGCAGTTGAGATAGATTCAACTTTCTACAGGTACCCAACGGCAGGTATGATACTCGGGCTCGCTAGAAGCTCCACAAAGGACTTTTTATTCACTGCAAAATTCCCGAAGCTCATCACACATGATTTGAAGCTTGAGCCAGGAAGCAAACTCTGGGAAGGGACGGAAAGGTTCATTCAGCTGATGCGGCCCCTGAATACTGCCAGGAAGATCGGCGCGCTCCTTCTCCAGCTTCCTCCTCAATTCAAGTTCGACAAATTTGAGAACCTCGCAGCCTTCCTCGAGATGTTGCCTACGGACATCAGGTATGCTGTCGAATTCAGGCACCCATCGTGGCTTAGAGAGGAGACGTGGGCGCTCCTCAGGAAGCATGACGTTGCATATACCATAGTCGACGAACCACTCCTGCCCCCAGATATACACATCACGGCCGATTTCGCATATGTGAGGTGGCATGGACATGGAAGTGCTCCATGGTTCAATTACAGGTACACGGACGAGCAGCTGAAGGAATGGGTTCCAAAGCTCAAAGAGGTTCAGAAGAAGACGAAGGAAACATATGGGATGTTCAACAACCACTTTCATGGTTATGCTCCTGAGAACTGCTTGAGGATCATGGAGATGCTAGGCATCGCAACTCCACAGCAGGTTGCTGTTAGGAGGAAGATTACGGAGTACATCGAAGGGGCTGGAAGATTGGAGCGAGCAAAGTTTGCACCTTCTGTCTCGATTGGCCAAGAAAAAAAGCCAGATAGCCGCGTGAGCAAGCTCCTTGAGGTGCTAATGGATGCTGCGCGCCTTCGGAGAGCATATGAAATCCCGGCAGAGCAGGTAGTCCTTGATGAGATTTCGAACGATCGAGTTCGGGGTCATGTCAAGAACTATGTGGTTACGATCGATGCCACCGAAAAGGAGATCGAGCACGACTGTGACGATTGGGGCAAGGGGCTGGGAGAAAGAAGGTTGTGCAAGCATTTGGGAGCCGTACTTCTTGCCCTTCCTCCAGAAAGGGCTGTAAGGTTTCTTGAAAAACTTGGAGCTGAAAAGATGGCATGGACATTTAAGGTGGTTGAGAACCATTGATCTTGCATAGAATTAATGGCAGGATCTTATCTTATCTTAGCTGCATTTAACTGCCTTGAGAACTCGTAAATAATGCGATCGGATCTTATGGATGCGCAGGCTGTTGGAAAGGTTGCAAGGTTTAGCTTCAGGTTTGTACATTGGTGCCGGGGGATGGCAATACTTCCTTGTTCCAGGCGACAGGCTTGTCAATTATTCAAAGTGCTTCAAGTTCGTTGAGGTCAACGCTAGTTTTTACGCCTATCCAAGCCTGAGAGCTGCGTACAATTGGAGGAAAAAGGTTCCGGAAGATTTCGTCTTCGCGGTAAGGGCAAACAGAGACATAACGCACAGGCACAAGTTGCAAGTTTGCAAAGAGACAGCCAGGGCGCAGGAATACATGAAGAGGCTTTGTGAGGCGCTTAGAAGTGAAGCGCTAGTTTACACGATGCCTCCATCTTTCGAACCCAATGGAGAAAATTTGGCAAGAGCCAGGAAGTTCTTCTCCGAAGCTGAAAGGGGAAGTTTCAAGCTGGTATTTGAAACTAGGGGGAAGCTCTGGAGGTCTGCCAAAGCAAGGGAGGCTCTTCGTAGAATACTGGAAGATACGGACGTGACCCATTCCGTTGATCTTTCCTACATTGAGCCTGCATACACTAACGAGCTCGTGTATTCGAGGATATTCGGCCCAGCTATGGAAACTTCGGGACGAAATCAGTACAGCCTAAAGGGTGAGCAGATGGAAAAGGTAGTTGGAATTGCCAGAAAACACATGCAAGAGAAGAAGAGGGTAATGGTTGCGTTTCACACGGTTAAGATGTACGAGGACGCGGCAAGAATGGTTAGAAGAACACAGAACATTTAACCTGAGAGTAATTATCGAATTGCTTTAGCAACCTATGTAACCAATCTGGTGAAAATAAATAATATCAGATGGTGATCCAAACTCTTCTGAAGTTGCGATTAATCAAAGTGAAGCACTAACAGTACAGCCATAGCCACAAATCCAAATATGCTACCATATACAAGGGTGAGGATTGAAGAACACAATGCCCAGATGCTTCCAGCAATGGTGCTAGACATGAAATCACCAACGCCGTCGATCGTGCTCATTACCCCTAGACCTGTTCCCCTCTCCCTCTTACTCAACAACTCTGCCGCGTATGCCCGAGCAGTAGAGTCGATCGCTCCTGTTTCAACACCAGCGAGGAGTAAGAGAGATGCGTAAGTTAAAACTGTTGGCGATAAAACCACAAATCCAATGCAGTACACGCTGAAGATGAGGTAAGCTAAGGCGAGCAATTTTCCCTTGTTGTACCTGTCGCCCAGCGCTCCAAAAACATAGGCAAATATTGCAGACCCGATATTGAGAAAAACGTAGAGTATAGTTCCAAGTGTGCTGGCACCCATTATTCCAATAGTAGGCACGAAAGATTCGGCCATCTTTAGGACTAAGAAGGTATTCGCAAAATTACCTATGCCATATGTTCCCGCTGCTCACTAGAACGTGGACCCAATTGGTTGCAATAGCGAAGGTAGGGATTACAAAGCCGGTCATAGCGTACCCTAGTACACCCAATGGCTTTCTCTTCCCAAGCTTATCGCTGAACCAACCAGAGTACATTTTGATGAAGCTTGATGAGAAATCCGACAGCCCCTCGATGAGGCCTAAGAAAGCTGCTGAGCCTTGTAACTCGATCGTTATGAATTGGGCGAGAATTGATGTAGCCATCTCGTGGCCCATGTCGCTAAAGAGGCTTGTGAAGCCCATCGCTATGACGTTCTTATTCAACCAATGCCTTCTATCAGTTACTCGCCTTTTGGCCTACATTGTAGTATTCAACCCTCTTTCTCATACATCTTCGATGTCGTGTATCGCTTGTGAAGCTCCGCTATCCTTCTCTCGATTTCCGGCAGCTGTTCATCAAGGAATCCCTTGTATTGAGAAGGCATCTCACCATATCTCTTCTCAAGCACTGCAGGTTTCAGTGCTTCTACTACGCCCTCCATTTTTCCAAGCAGTATACTTGCCCACATGTAGGTAAGCAGAAGACTAGGTGTCTCATTTGTGAGCCCATGACCAAATTTCTCTTTGAGCTTGCTGACCTCTCTGGCTAGTTCATCGATCATTCTCTTTGCATGATCTGCCTCTTG
>CAZWAU010000195.1:0-5783 GCA_964631995.1 uncultured Nitrososphaerota archaeon | reverse complement strand
CGTAAGAGGTCACATTTGCCAGCGCCCTCGCTTCATCCAGCAGCTCCAAGGCTCTGTTGAATCTCTCGGCCAATGCCGAAACGTTTCCACCTTCGCTGTCAGCCTCCCTGATCTTGAGGAAAGCCTCCCTGCTCGAAGCTTCCGCTTCCGAGATGGATTCCTTTTCTGAGGTCGGATCTGCCGAACATGCGCTCGCCAAGCTTGCAAGTGCCAGGAGCAGGGCAAGGTACAGCACCTTTTTTTGCGCCATCATGCTCGCCTTTGCCAGAACCTGGCAAACGGACATATAAGAACGCTTTAGGTTATCTAATGGTCGAGGCTATAGGCTTGGGTGCCAGCTCAGATGGAAAACTTCCCGATGAGGAAGAAAGGATAAAGGAGCTCATCATCGACACAATAAGGAAGGAGAAGCCAGGCTCCGTAAGGCAGCTGTTCAGCATGCTTCTGGAAAGGAGCGAAACCGCTGATCTTTCAATCACCGATGCTACGAGGTTGGTGAAGGAGCTTGAGGAGGAAGGAAGGATAAGGCTCTCCGAACTTCCAAGGAAGTACAGAACCTTTTCATCCTACCTCTTCGACCGGGAAAGAAGCATCTCCTTTTGGCTCGTCATATCAGCTGTGGTGCTGACATTGGCATCGATCTACGCCCTCCCTTCTGAGTTCCCTTGGGTAATCCCGAGGTGGATCTTCGGGTCTTTGTTCGTCATCTTCCTTCCTGGCTATGCATTCGTGGATGCGCTTTTCGTCGATCCCCTAAACAAAAAGAAGGAACTGGACCAAATAGAGAGGTTCGCTCTGAGCATCGGGATGAGTTTGGCTCTCGTTCCTTTGGTCGGCCTCCTTCTTAACTACACGCCCTTTGGAATAAGGCTCGAACCGATAGCAGCATCGCTTTCAACATTCACAATATTATGCGCTATTGCCGCAGCGTACCGAAAGTTTGCAAGACTAGGAAGTGAAATCGAAGAGGGCAAGCCATCTTCCAATCAAGATAGCACTTGACCTAATCGCATGCTCCTGTACGCAAGAATCTCCGCCTTAAAGTCCAAGCTTTTTCAGATAATCTCTACTGATCGCCATGCTCTCCTTGGGTGTCCTCTTCGTCGTATCCTGTTCCACCACCGCCCACTCTATTTCCCTGCCCTTAATGGCTTCGAAGACGCCCGGAAAATCGACGGTCCCCTGTCCGAGCTCCACGAAATCCCTGTCCCTCAAATCTTTGAGGTGGAGGTATGATATCCTATCGATGTTCTCCCTTATGAACTGGACAGGTGAAGCTCCGGCATACTGAACCCAGAATGTGTCAACGCAGAGCTTTAGCAGCTCAGGCTCGATCTCGCTGCAGATTACCTTGATTCCCTTAGCTCCATTCACGATCTCTTGGTGGTGGTTGTGGTAGCAGACCTCCACCCCAAAATCCCTCGCCCTCTTAGCAGCAGCCTTCATGAACTTCGAGCTCTCTCTGTACTCCTCCTCGGTGTTCCCCCTTCCGCCAGCTCCGCTGAAGAGAAGGTACCGTGCTTCGCACCTCCTGAGCAACTGAAGGCATGTTTCAACAACTTTCATATCTCCAACACCGACATGGAGTCCCACTAGGACCAGCCCCCTGGATGAAAATCGTTCCTTCGGATCTGCAAGCTTCTCTAGAGGCTCAGGTCCCATCTCAACGCCAGCATAAGAGAGTGAGGCGACCTCGTCCAATACACCATCCAGATCCTTTGCAGCCCTTTCCCCCCAAACGATGAGCTGAGCACCTATCTTCGGCTTCATATTTCTCCAGAGCCACCAAACCCGCAGTGAGTATTTCTGGTTTTTCTTAGCGCTCTAATTCAGCGCATCATTTACCCGGTCGCTTGGCCCTCTGCAAATAGTCCTCGCGCGGAGGGCTGAAGACGTCCAAGAATGTAGCACTCTCGTTCCCAATGACCCTTACAGAGTGCCTCTCATTCGGCTTCAACCAGTATGCGGTACCAGCCTCAACGATCGCCCTCTGGCTTCCAGAAACTAACTCCGCCTTGCCGGAGAGGCAGATGCCCATCTGCTCATGCGGATGGGAGTGCTCAGGCACCTCTCCCTTAACATCGACAAGGAAGAACATCAGATTATGGCCATTGAGAAGTACCTTTCCCACAACTCCTGGGAATGCCTCGAACGCCCCAGACATGTCCGATATTCTGGCTGTTTCCAAACTTTCTCGCTCACCCTTGCCGAAATCAACCATCATTATTTGGCTTCGTGTGGCGCAACTTCTGCTGGAATTCTAGAAACCAATATTTGCAGACACCTAATCTAGCAATTTGAATTGAGTGAGTTCTCATCTTCCGGTTCGGAACTGAAGCCCAATCTTCAACGGTATGGCTTTGTGACGAGCCGCACCTTCTCTGGATCGAACTGGCGCGGGGTATAATCCAGCTTCCTGCCACATGACGGACATCCTCCACCAAGCCCCTGTATGATCTCTATTGGTGATTTGAGTTCATCCGATTCATAAAGGACTGCGCCGCACTTGCTGCACACAACCCTCTGAGTCAAGCGCACCGCACGCCTCCTCTATACTTGCCTCTATATTCTTTGCTACCTAGAGCTAGCTTTTTTATTAACCTCCTAAGCTTGGAGCGCCGCCCCTTGAAGGTCGTTTTAATCGCCGAAAAGCCCGATGCCGCTGCGAGAATAGCGAGGGCGCTTGACGAAAAGTCAAGGCCTAAGAAGCTGACAAGGAATGGCGTTCCGGTTTTCGAGGCAGTTTGGAAAGGGGACAGGCTCATCATCATCTCCGCCCTTGGCCACCTCTACGCTCTCAGGGCAGAGGGCTCAAGTGACAGGAGCAAGTATCCAATATACTCGGCCGAATGGGTTCCGCTGCATCTTGTAGAGAGGGGCAAGGGCAGGATTGAGACCTGGATCAAAACTTTGTCGAAATTTGGTGAAGGCGCGGACATTTACGTAAACTGCTGTGACTACGACATAGAGGGGAGCCTGATAGGGTACAACGTGCTGAGGTACGCGCTCTCGGCGCCAATCGAAAGGTGCAAAAGGATGAAGGTCTCAACGCTGACAGAGGAGGAGATCAGGGGAGCTTTCTCCACACTCCAGCCAAGTCTTGATTTCGCGATGGTAAGCGCTGGAGAGGCGAGGCACCTCGTCGACTTCCTCTATGGTGTGAACCTATCAAGGGCGCTGACAAACGCGCTCAAGCCCAACCTCAGGACCCACCTGACGATAAGTACAGGCCGTGTGCAGGGTCCAACCTTGAAGTTCATCGTCGACAGGGAGAAGGAGAACAGGAGCTTCGTACCGATCCCTTACTGGACCGTTGAAGCTCTGATCGAGATCTCAGGAAAAGTACTGCGCGCAAGGTACGAAAAAGAGAGGGTGGGGAGCGCAGATGAGGCAGAGAGGTTGCTTGCAGATTGCAGGGGAAGGGGCGGAACGGTTTCCTCCGTGAGTGCCTCGGTCTCAGAGATCGCACCACCAACCCCTTTCGATCTTGGGTCTCTCCAGTCTGAAGCCTACAGGGCATTCAGGTTCTCGCCAAGCAGAACACTTAGGATATCTGAGAGGCTCTACCTTGATGCCCTGATCTCCTATCCTAGAACGAGCTCCCAGAAGCTGCCCGAATCGATCGGATACAGGAACATAATTGGAAAGCTCAGGGAGCGTTATGGGGCAGAGGTTGGGGAGCTTCTCAGCCAGCCATTCCTGAAACCTATGGAGGGTAGGAAGGAAGACCCAGCACACCCAGCCATCTACCCAACTGGCGAAAGGCAGGAAAGGGACCTTACGGAAGAGGAGAAGAAGCTCCTGGACCTTGTGACTAGGAGGTTTCTCGCAACTTTCTCTAAACCTGCAAAGAGGGAGTCGGTAAAGATCGAGGTGGAGATCGGAGGCCACAAGTTCCTTCTTCAGGGCAGGAGCGTAATCGATGAGGGATGGCTAAGGATTTACGGTCCATACTCGCCTTACAGGGATGAAAAGCTTCCAGAGTTCAGTGTTGGGCAGTCCTTGAATGTATTGGAGGTTGTGTCGGAGATGAAGTACACGAATCCGCCACCAAGGTTCAACCCAGCCAGCATCGTAAGGTTGATGGAGGAGGAGGGCATAGGGACAAAGTCCACCAGATCGGAGATTCTTGAAACACTCTTCAAGAGGGGCTATGTCTCGGGTGAAAGGATCGAGGCCAGCGAACTTGGCATTACGCTCGTCGAAACACTCGAGAGATTCTCCCCAATGATCGTTTCGGTCGAGCTGACTGCTGAACTTGAAAGCAAGATGGACAGGATCGAGATTGGTGAGCTGGACAAGGAGTCTGTGGTAGCGGAGGCCATACGCCACCTTGGGCCGATCTTGGAAGCGATCAAAAGCAGGGAGGTTGAGATTGGGAAAAGCCTCAGCTTGGGAGCTATCTCAGCCCTTCTCTCAAGAAGGATCGTCGGGGACTGTCCAGTCTGCCATTCAGGCAAACTGACCATTATCTACTCGAGGAAGACGGGTAAGCGCTTCATAGGGTGCTCAAACTACGCAGAAGGCAAGTGCAAGTTCTCAGCTCCCATTCCCCAGCGCCCATACATCGTGATTCCGACAAGGACAAGGTGCAGCAAGTGCGGGTGCAACATGCTCCTTGTCAGGAAAAAGGGCTCCAGGCCCTGGAGGCTTTGCGTAAATCCAGCCTGCCCGTCGAAAAACAGAGGAAGCTGATGTTACCTTCCAGATTTGATATAGGATGAGAAGCGCTCTTCCAGAGAGCCTTGTGAAAGGAGGAACCTTGCAACTTCCGCAGCCCATTGCCCAACCTGCTCGGTTTGCAGAACTTTGGAGAGGAATTCGGATGAATCTATCGATGGCATGGCCGATTTCCAAGCCTTAAAGGCTTCCAGAAGATTCTCATATGCCATCCTGTGAAGGTTGCAGAACTCTGACTTCCCATCTGTTTGCCTTTTACAGCAGGCGCAGCTTGACAAGGGCGCGACCGGGCGAGCCAGTCAAGCTTAATAACGATGCTCTCCATTTCGATGGCAAGGAAGGTAGTCGAAACGTCCGAGGCTGTAAAGAAGCTATTGACGCTTCCCGAGAGGGTTGTAGAGCGCATAGCAAAGTATGCAGCAGGCAGGGGCCAAACTGGGCAAAGATTCGGAAGAGGGCTTTCGGAGACCTTCTACATACTTCTGACACTTGGAACGGTTTTTGTCGCTGCCTTTCTGCTTGGAGGTGGTATGTACATTGCCATCTACAGGCCGAGTTTCCTTGTTGCAGGCCAGGGTCCGCTTGGCGCGATGTTCATCTACAAGGGCAACTCCCTCGAGGAGACGTTCCTAGAGGGAATTTTCATTTCTATGCTCTACGTCACAAGCGCGGCTGGGATGTACCTCATCTACAGGAGCACAAGGTACTCACACAGCCCAAGAACGATGTGGATGATATTCATCATAGGATTTTTCCTTCTGGTTTTCGGTATCTCGCTTATCTACCAGACGGGCAAATGGAAGATCGGCTAGAGAAATCTACCAAGGAACCTTCTTGATTCCTATCATGTATGAGATATAGTTGGAAATGACATGAATTGCTGGCGTGCAGATGAAGACGAGCGCGATCGAAGCCGGTGGCAGATCGAGGATCGGGGAGGAAACGGCATAAGCGCCGATCAAGAAGTCGAACTGGTCCAGTCCAGGAAGTGGTGTGCCAGGAGGCAATGATAGGCGCCTCTTGATGAATGCACCAGCAACGTCCCCAAGAACAGCCCCAAAGCCCATCGCAAAACCGAGGAGAGGTTTTCCCTGCACAAGGCC
>CAZWAU010000194.1:0-4265 GCA_964631995.1 uncultured Nitrososphaerota archaeon | reverse complement strand
GAAGATTAGACTATTGGTACGATGTAAAGACAAGGTAATCCATAAAACGAGATGTTGATGGAAAGATTTTGCCCAATGAACCTCAAAGCGGAGGCATTGTTCTTCGCCTCTTCTCAAGAGGCAGTCGCGTCCAAGCCATGAACTCTTCGCTCGGAGGCTCCCTCTCGTACAAGTTTTTCCTCAAAGCCTCAAGCAGGTTGTCATTCAGGCCCAAATATTCGGCTGCCGTCTGAACCTTTTTTGAACTCATTTTCGCCACCAAAAATACTTCCGAAGCTTTTTGCCTCCACTCAGCATCTCTCAGAAGGTGGTGGTCCACTATAGTCAGCTGCGTTGTAGCAACGAGCTTTGACATGTTCCTAAAGCCCCTATCAAATGCTGCCTCTTGTAACTTGCTTTGGGCGAGATACGTTGGTGGACCACCCAAAACCAAGATATCGCTTTCGCAGCGTTCTAAATAGTATAGTGCATCATCTGAAATCGGTCCTTGAACATCAGGAGCTATCGTGACCGTCTCGCCTTCATTTTTGATTGTAACGGTCAGAACATAACCCAGCTCACTACCTTCCTCGCCATGGCTTAGTGGGGGAGAGAACTTCAGCTCCGTGCCTCCTATTTTAAAGGTCTTCCCGTCAGCCTCCTCGATGCTCTTTGCTATCGGGCCGACTAGGTTCCTGAAAATCCAGCCTCTCTTCCTCTGTGAGTAATTGATGTTTTCACGTGCGTCCTTAGCAAGGACCCTCTTGCCACCGTAGATGGCCTCGGCCTCCTCCTTCGAGGACCATGTCCAGACTGTATCGCTCCGAAATGGAGGTGTAAAGTGGTCGAAGTGGTAGTGCGACACCGTTACGATATCGGCTTTTTTGGCCAGTTCCCTGATCCTCTTCCTGGCATCGGCCAGCGCCATATATTCGAGTGGATGGGGGACAAGCGAAAACCTTTGGCCCAAAGAGACCCCGGCATCGAAAAGGACAGATAGGTCCGGAGTTTCGACCAAGCAACACATAGATCTGACGCCCATGCTTTCGAAAGCTACTGGCTGAAGCTTGATCAAACGACCATAGCAGGCATTCTAGAAAGGCTATCTATATGTTGCCTTTCCACATGTCGAAAAGCACATTTGTTCTACATAAAAATAAATAGGGTACAAAATCATCTTGGGTCGGAACCAGTTGCGTGGCAAGAACGTTCTTGGAGTAGGGGCGCATCCAGACGATCTCGAAATCCTTTGTGGTGGAACCTTAGCAAAGTATGCCAAGGAAGGATATAGCGTCGTCATGGGACATCTTTGCAGGGGGGACAAGGGGCATTTCGAGATCGAAAGCGAAGAACTTGCCAAGATCAGGTCGAAGGAGGCTGCAGATGCTGCTAGGGAAATAGGTGCGAGGAGCGTTTGCCTAGGATTCAACGATCTGGAGCTTTATGTTAATGAAAACTCAAGGAAGGCTGTCGTGGACCTCATAAGAGAGGCGAAACCGGACATCATAATAACGCACTCACCAAACGACTACATGCCAGACCACGTTGCAACGTCAAAGCTTGTATTTGACGCAAGTTTCACGGCAACTCTACCAAATTTCATAACTGAAAAGCCTGCGCACACTGTGATGCCGACGATCTTCTATGCCGACACCTTGGCAGGGATCGATTTCCAGCCAACAGATTATGTTGACATAACAAAATGCTGGAGGAAAAAGGTAAAGATGCTCTCGAAACACAAGAGCCAGATAACTTGGCTTAAGAAACACGACAACATCGATATCCTCGAGTTCATAGAGGTCAATGCGAGATTTAGAGGTCAACAGTGCGGCGTAAAGTATGCAGAAGCCTTCAAGCTTTGTGAAGTTTGGCCACGAATAAAACCGCGCAGACTTCTGCCATAATCAAGCTTTTACTTCATTTGTTTTGAAGCTCTCTTACCAAACAGGACGAGGGATAACTTCAGGAGGCGGGCGAGGAAGAAGGTACCGCCGCAAAGAGCTGCCAAGGTCAGTATGAAGAGGCTGTAGAATAAAGCCTCATGCAAAACGAACAATTTCCCAGATAGGCTGGTGATTATCAGGATCAGGACTGAGCAGACCGACCATGCCAAGGAGGAATATAGGAGCCTTCTAGTAGATGTTGGCATTATGGTCCAGAAGCTGTCTGATCTATTACCCAAGTCATTTCACCTTACTGGCATTATGTAACAACGGTCGTATAAGGTTCTGGCAAATATACATGTAGAAAATGAGGTCTTGTTGTAGCTTGGTTTGAATATCTCATGACAGAATGTTAATTTTAGGTACATTTCTTAGCTCCCCCCGGTATTACGATTTTCTTTTTTATCTTATAAAGAGACGAGCGATATGCCTAAATTCTCCTTCTTACAGAAACCGGGTGGGTTGCCGACCAGAGGACCGTGGAACCACCCGTTCCCATTCCGAAAGGTTGCTAAACCCCGGGAACACGGAAGTGAAAAGCGGTTCCGTTCTGGGCGGTAGTGTCGTCTTAGGGAGACGCGAAACCCAGGAAGTTGGCAGCCCATCCTACAAAGGTGTTGGCGCCCAATAATACGGCGTTCCACTTGAAAGGAGGACCGTAATTGATATTTTCACCACAAAAACCTTCGAAACCCGCAAATCCCTATGATTCCCGTGTAGTAGCCCATCGAATAGGCGATCTTGGTGAATAGGATTGTGAAGTACTAGAACCACATATTGAACAGTAAGCCAAGGGGGCGAGAGATAGTCTATGGACATGCCCAGAGGGTCCTTGTTAAAGGGTCCCAAACCGGCGATCCCTGTCAAGGGAGAATCCGAAGTTATGTACTGCTCTCCCATCGTGCATATGTTCATCAACGTTGCCGTGGCAGTTTCGGAGGAACTCAACAGGATAATGAAGGGGTGCAGAATGTTGGCTGGCTGTCAACTACCTTTTTCAGCCAACATGATCATTTATCTTGAAGCTTTATCGTGGCGCTCTTTCTCTAAATATGAATGCTAGATGATCTCAACATCTGGCATTCCTTTAAAGTGTTTATCTCCCGTAACAAGGGTGAGGTTTTTATGTTGCGATGTGGCGTATATTATGGCATCTATCATATGAAGCTTGTGTTTTTGTTTCATATCCGCTGCTAAGAGGGCTATCTCTATGTCCAACGGAATGATGAAGCTTCTTTCGACGATGAGGTCCATTCTAGTCTTCGGGTCTTTCCCATCCCTTAAGTACCTTGATTTTATTTCCGTCAGGCAGATCGAGGGAGTATATACGGGCTCGTTTCCTTCGACGTATTTCCTCACCTTAGCACCCTTCCTTGAGCCCATGAAATATTCTATCCAAGCGAAAGAATCAAGGAGCTTCATGAGGCTCTGCCTCGTCTCTTAGTTTCCTCGTCGTGAGCCAGGGATCGGCACCAAACATGCTTTTGGAAGGCTTGACGATCTGTTCTATGAGTGCCCGGTTCACCGCCTCTGAGATCTTCCTCCTGCCAAATCGCTTGACTAAGTACTCGTAGACCTCGTCCCTCAGCGTTATGGTCGTTTTTACAGGCACGTTTACCGTATATGTAATACATATATTTTGTATATATGCATTTGCTTCGGGAATGCTATTAGTGTTAGTTGGGAGAAGCTAGAAGAAAAGTGAGAGAGCATAAAACCAAGGGCATAAATGGCCCCGATCTGCTGGTCAGCGTCTAAGCCCCTGTCTTGGGCCGCTTTGCGGGCTACTCTTTGGTCAAGGATGCCACAGGTAATGTCTAGACCCCCAGCGACGCCCCAGTGGTAGTGGCCGAGGCCATTAACAGATTTCTCACGGAAGACATACAGGGCGCCGACTTGGAGACGCTAGCCTATCTCAACCTCCTCAGGAACTTCCGCAATCTGGTGGTTGACAACGACTTGGCCAGGATAACAACAGTATTTGGAGAAAATATAAGCGTGGGCCTCCTCGACGATACCAAAGAAGGGAAAGAATCGGTGCATAAGGGGGAAGGGAAAAGTGACTATTCTGCTCTCCAAGGACAGACTTGCTAAAGGCACTTTTGTGCCAAAAAACTTAAGACAGTCAGAACCCTTATCGACATCATCCATGCGGCATTGGTACAGTATGAGAGGATGGGTATTTAGGCTGTCAAGATGCTGTTGAGCGAGAAGGGCAGAGACTTCAAAGACTCTGGCTTCATCTCAACTCTATGAGCGATCTCTTTTTAATCCTATTCCAAGCTTCTGCAAGTGCCTTTGCATGCTTCTCAATCTCGTAGAGTTTGCCGTACGGTCTTAGCT
>CAZWAU010000193.1:0-5083 GCA_964631995.1 uncultured Nitrososphaerota archaeon | reverse complement strand
ATCTTGGTCTTTTGCACAGCCTACTTGGTTGGGAAGTTGCTCATCGTCAAACGTGGGAAAAGGTAGAGAGCTATGAGGCATTATACGTTCGAAGGTTCGTTTAAGGAAATTTTAGAGGCTTTTGAGAGGCTTGCTTCGCTAGAGGAGACTCATTCAGCTCCTGGGCTGCTCCAGGGATTTAATCCTCTACTCAAGATCGCAACGTTCGGCTCCTTTATACTTTCAGCTCTTGCCGTCGACACGTTTTTTCCTCTTCTTTTTATGGCAATATCGCTCATATGCTTGGTGGCTTTGGCAAGAGTTGATGTCGTAAAGTTCATCTGCAGATCGATTTTCATTCCATTATTCGCTCTTATAATTTCGCTCCCGATCCTCTTTACAGCTGGTGGAACTGAAATCCTGAGGATCGGTGGGCCTACATCTTCTATCACCATTTCCAACCTAGGACTTTCGAAGATATTGGTCTTCACGAGCAGGGTTTGGGTGTGTGTGGCTACGGTCGTTCTTCTGACATCTACAACCGACTTCATGATGTTGACGCGTGTGCTAAGAAAGGTCAAAATCCCAAGATTCTTTATCTCTATTACTTTCATGACATATAGGTACATATTCCTTACACTTCACGAAGTTTACAGCTTGCTCTTGGCCAAGGAGTCTAGGACTTTCTCGAGGAAACGTACTTTAAGCATGGGGACGCTTAGATTCCTTGGAAATGTTTTCGCCTCGCTCTTGGTCAGAGCCTATGAGAGGTCGGAGAGGGTATATCTTGCGATGGTTGCCAGAGGGTATGATAGCTTTGACGATGGTGCTACGGACATAGCCTTAAGCTACAGCTCAGCTGATGCTGTGCTTACCATTCTCATCGTATCTCTGGATATTACCACATTGATTCTAAATTCAATGCGATTCGGCTGGGTGTGAGGAAATGGACGAAGCAATAGAGCTGCGTGGAGTTCACCACAAGTACCCAAACGCACGCGTAACACTTCAAGATGTTTCCCTGCAGGTCAAAAGAGGGGAAAGAGTTGCAATAGTTGGGCCTAACGGCGCTGGGAAATCAACCCTTATAATGGTGGCAGCCGGATTACTCAAGCCTTCGAAGGGAGTTGTTAGGCTCTTAGGAGTTGAGACTTTTAGCGATGAGTTTCGCAGAATCAGGCACAAGGTTGGGGTTGTATTCCAAGATCCTGACGATCAGCTTTTTTGTCCAACTCTTTGGGAAGACATCATTTTCGGTCCAACTAACATTGGCCTTCCTGAAGATGAGGTTGTGAGAATGGGAAAGAGAGCTTTGGCGGATATGGGCCTTCAAGGATATGAGAAGAGGGAGCCATACAGACTTAGCGTTGGGGAAAAGAAGAAGGCAGCCATAGCAACAGCTCTTGCCCTTGAGCCGGAGCTGCTCCTGCTCGACGAGCCTACTGCGAACCTAGAACCTGCTGCGAAAAGGGAGTTGATCGGCCTTTTGAAATTGATACATGATGTTAGAAAAGTAACGATAGTGGTTTCTGCGCATGACGTTGACATAATTCCGTACATTGCTGATAGAGTCTACGTGTTGAATGAGGGCCAGATATTGGCAGAGGGCGATCCTTCGAGCATCTTTAGCGACTACAACCTCCTTAGTTCTTGCAGGCTTGAACCCCCCATAGTGGCAAGGCTCTTCAGGGAACTGGATTGGCTTGGAATTGAAAGATTGCCCATGACGGTCGAGGAGAGCTTGGAGAAGGTCGAGTTTCTGAAAGGGCTTTTGAAGAAGGATGGAGCTAAGTAGGATGGTTTTCACTCTTGCCAAGTATCTTCATTCTCTCGAAAAGGTCCTTTAGGCCCTGCTCCAACGTAATTTTTGGTTCAAAGCCCAATATCGCCCTTGATTTAGAAATGTCGCTACATATGTGCCTGATGTCCCCCTTCCTGGCTGCGGAATGTACCCTCCCAACCTTGATTCCTGAGATCTGGATCATCATTCTTGCAAGTTCATTGATACTGGTTGCCTTTCCTGAACCTATGTTGAATACTTCACCAGTCGCATCCTTGCTCTCCATAGCTAAGATGCATGATTCGACAGCATCTCTTACATTTATGAAGTCCCTGGTTTGCTCACCATCTCCATGAATGATTAAATTTTCGTTCCTCATCAGCCTCTCCATAAAGTTCGTTATGACACCACAGTATGGACCGTACGCCTGCCTTGGTCCATAAACATTGAAGAAGCGAAGGCTCACGGTCCCAAGTCCAAATAATTTATGAAACACGCTGCAGTAGTTCTCCGCTGCAAGCTTCGAAATGGCATATGGAGAGATCGGGCACTTTGGAGAGGATTCGTCGATCGGGATTTTTTTTGCTTCGCCATACACCGAACAGGAAGATGGGTAGATAAATCGCCGAACCCCGCACTCTACAGATGCCTTCAGGAGGTTAAGCGTTCCGATGACATTGACCTCTTCGACAGTCGAAGGGTCCTGCACTGAGCGCTCTATGCTAGCTATTGCAGCCATGTGAAAGACAGCATCCTTTCCTTCGGCCGCCTTTCTAGTAACCTTTGCATCTCTCACATCTCCCTTGATAAATGTGAATCGATTCCGAAGTTCTTCCAAGTTTTCCAATTTCCCAGTTGAGAGGTCGTCCAAAACTGTAACTGTGAAGCCATTCATGATCAACCTTTCCACTAGGTTACTTCCTATGAAGCCCGCTCCACCAGTAACCAGCACTTCTGAAGATCTCATCCAGTCACCTCACCTCAGATTATCTTAAAGGCGATCTATTTATTCCCTGCTAATCGAATGGAGAGATAAAGCTTCGATAGAAATGGAATCAGGTTCAGAGAGATTTTGTAGAGCCAAAGGAGAGCAAAGGTTCTCCGAGCGACCAGTATGATTCCTTAAAAGCAGTCATCGGATCCAACTTTGTCTTATCGATTTTTCCACTCTTGTCCAATATAGATTCATCCACATGAATAGCTACAATCTCACCAAAGAAGAAGTCGTGGCTTCCGAGGTTCAACCTTTCCCTCATGGCACACTCGATATTTACTGGAAACTCGAGGATCTGTGGTGCCGAAACCTTTTGTGACCTGGCTGCCGTCAACTTGCATGCAGCGAACTTGTCAAGATTTTTCCCAGAAACATTGCCGCAGAAATCCACGATCTTAACTTGATTCCCTCTTGGAACGTTCACAACGAAGCCGTCTGAGGCCGCCATAATCTTGTAGGAATGCCGGGTGTGTCCTATTGCAATGCCAAGCATCGGAGGGTCTATGCAAGCGTGGGAGATAGCCCCTATCGCAATTATGTTGTTCCTTTTGATGTCGCCGCACGTAACGAGTACAATTGGACAAGGGAAGTGAAACTCAAGTTTGGGTGGTAAACTTACCTTCACTTTATTAGGCCCCTGTAACATGCAACTATCTCGCCAAAATATAATGTGTGGAAATCCCTGTCTGGATATATGCCCGTTAGGACGGTCTCTGGAAGCGATTTTGGAACTATGTTCGCCTTGTAGGCTACTCTACACTCATAAACTATCGAACTTCCGAGTATGATTGGAGATGAAACCCTTTTAGCTTTCCCGACCTTGATTCCTGTCTCCTTGAATTTGTCATGATCTCTGCCAGAAACAGACCCGCAGAACTGCAGTATCTCTTCCATGCCTTTTCCTGGAACGTTGACTGTAAAGTCTCCTGTCTCCTCTATGCAGCGGTGTGTGAATCTTGATTTCCTGACTGCCACCACAAAGAAAGGCTCGTCCCAAAATCTGCCCACGAAGGCCCAACCGATGGTCATTGCATTTGGCCTCCTTCTCTTCTTGCTCCTTGAAACCAAGAGCAAACCATTGCCACCGAGTTTTCTATATGTTTCACCAAGATACTCTGGCTTCAGCATGGTTCTCCATAATGTGATAAAGACCTATTTAATGTATCCGCAAAGGGCTTCTTCCTTGAAAAATCGATGGCTAAGGATTGATTGAAGAGAGCGATGATTTGAGAGCTGAAGCAACTATGTATGGATCTGTGGAAATGACGCTGCTCGCATATAGCTCCATCGCTCCGATATCGCAGGTTTTGTTGCTGGTATCGCCCCTATCCACAACTCTCGCGACTGTTGGAAAACCGACCCAATCCTGGTCCTTCTCTATTCCAATCGGAGGCATGTAGATAGCTACATTGAAGCTTTCAACTCCCATCTTGTGGACGAAGCACTCAAGGACTCTGTAAAGCATCTTCTTGAAGCTACGGTCCAGTGCCTTGGAGAAGATCATCACCTCCCTCTCCTTGATGGGCGTCAGATAAGCAATTATCCTGACTTCTTCAACTTCAAGCCCAAGACCCAACCTATTGTGAATCCTGTACAAATCGTCGAAGTAGTTGGAACCATAGGTTAGCTCGTAGAGTTTCGAAGCCCTCCTCAATGCCTCTACCTTAGCATAGTGCATTCCGCTGCTCAGCGTCATCTGCATGTGACCATGAATTATCGAGGCGCCGCTTCTCCATAAGCAGTTCCACATTAGGAAAAAGTTCCTACACTCTCCCTCTGTCTGCTGAGCCTTCTTTGCCCACTCCAACGCAGTATCTATGCGGTCTGAAATGCCTTCCTCGGTGATTTGGAGCGGGTCATGTTCATTGAAGATGACCATACCATGAAAGCCGTCGTATTTGGCTACATTGCTTGCTGTGACGCAGCTTTTTCCAAAAATCCTTCCGAAAACGTCTTCTGGCGTCCTACTTAGAGAATCGCAAAATTGATCGCCCTCAGAACCCTTTATGAGCCCAGCAAGCTCAGATCTCTCCCTCATTTCTAGCGGCCTCTTGGCCCTTAGAGCATTGAAAAGGGAACCTTCCATTGTGACGATGTTCGTAAGCTTTACGATCTTCTGTTCCTGCACTGCACTGATTGATCCGAAACACTCCTCGATCCAACCTACCAATGGATCTGGGACCCGCAACTTCCCAATCACAGTATGCAGATCGAAGATTCTGGAAAAGAGCAGCTTGTCTTCCGAAGGTAGTGATTCCACGATCTTTTCGATCTCTATTATGCTCAACATGGCCACCAGTTCGTGATGCCCTCGATATGGTTTATAGTAC
>CAZWAU010000192.1:0-18711 GCA_964631995.1 uncultured Nitrososphaerota archaeon | reverse complement strand
GATCCTGTAGTCCACAAGGACTCCAACCAAGATAACGAGGTCGGCGTCCGCAAGGATCTTGGGCTCACCGCTTGCAGCCCCGACAACCCCCAAAAAGTTGGGATGTGGCTTCTCGACAGAGCCCCTGTCCCATATCGGCGTTACGATTGGGATGGCGGCAGCTTCACTGAACTCCATTAACTGCCTCTGCGCTTGAGCGTAGAAAACACCAGTTCCAGCAACGATCAGGGGGCGCTGAGCTTCGCCCAGGAGCTTGGCCGCCTGTTGTATAGTTTTGGGATCGGCGCGCCCTAGGGCTTGCATTCTAGGATATGCTTCAACGCCGTATGTGGCACCTTCAACCTTTTCCTCTAGAACATCGATAGGAACCGTCAAGTGCACTGGGCCAAAACGGCCAGAAGTCGCGACCGCAATCGCATGCCTTGTCAGAAAGGCAATATCACTTGCCCTGTTTACTGAAGAAGCGAATTTGCATATCGGTGCAGCAAGAGCCACCTGGTCGAACTCTTGGAATACGCCCCTGAAAGATCCGTATCCTGCACTTGCGCCAGTTATCAGGAGGACGGGAGCGCCATCGAAGTATGCATTCGCGATACCGGTAAGGGCGTTCGAATGCGCAACTCCGCTACTGACCGCGCAAACGCCCAGGCGTCCAGTGAGCCTCGCGTAGGCATCGGCCATGTAAGCTGCCGCCTGCTCGTTGTGTGTATCGATCAAGCGAATGCCAGCTCTCCTACAGGAAACGTAGAACGGGTTCAGTCCATTTCCGCACAACGTCGAGATCCAGCGAACGCCATACCTTGAAAGCTCAGAAACCAGAAGGTCAGCCCCTGTCAGAACCAAGCCGTAACCACCAAGCCCATTCCTTCCATCATACTATAAAATGATTGGGTACCTGCTGCACAGTCGGTCGCTTCAAGAAAAAGGCTTTCATCCAAGGCTGAAATTCTCCCTTCAAAACACCTCACTGCTGTTTTATAAACTGCTTTCTTTGATAAAGATAGGACCGAAAGGCCTAGTAATATGCTGCCAGCATAGCAGAGCCCATGGATTCGGATCTGGTATTGCGTAAGACGCCTAAGTTGAGCCATGGGCCACTTGTGATAGGCCTCAGTGGGTGGGGAGATGCTGGAAATGTTTCGACAATCTGCGTCACCTACCTCATCGAGAAGCTTGGCGCTGAGGAAATCGGAGAGATAGTATCGGGAAGGTTTTACGATTACCAGATAAGAAGACCCCAGGTAAGGATAGAGGGTGGCTTGGTAAGGGAGTACATTCCGCCACGGAACAAGTTCTTCTACTGGAAGGCAAGCACAACGAACCAGGATGTCCTCATCCTGCGCGGAGCGGAGCCATACGTCGATTGGCCAGGATATGCACAGGCCGTCCTGGAAGCTGCTGAAAGAACAAATGTCAAGAAAATCATAATGATAGGAGCCTTCGTTGGAAGTGTTCCGCATACAGTGGAACCGGTCCTGTCCATATCTACTAGATCCAAATCTTTTCTCGAAGAGATAAGCAGCTTTGGTTTCGAGCTGTCCAACTACGAAGGCCCCACGGGCATATATAGCGAGATCCTCGAACTCAGCAACGAACGGGGCATCGATGCAGTAAGCTTGTGGGGAGCCGTGCCCCCATATATACAGGGAGATAATCACAAACTGGCCTTCCATGTTTTGAAAAAGATATTGTCGATTGCAGGCATAGATGTCCCCTTGGATGAGTTGAGAAAGAAAGGGGAGGACTTGGACAGGCAGATAGCGGAAGAAGCAAGGTTTAACCCTGAACTGCGCCGCTTGATTTCAAGCTTGGAGCTCGAGTATAGAACAATGCATCGATTTCCTTCCTATACCGTTTAAACTGTGCGATTTGCAAATAAACTAATCTTTGTTGTTATATATCGGAAAAGGAAGTTGTACATACCAGTTGATGGAAATCTCGAGAACCGTTTTCCAGGCTTGGCAGCTTTACAATGCCTCTTACAAGGTGTAAAAGTTACAGCATCCAGCCCAGAAGTGGAGATTTGCAAGAGGGAAGTAATCGAAGGCGTTAAGAGAAGGTACGATCTGGATAAACTAAAGGATGGAAAAACGTTCAAAGCTTACCGAGAGTTCTTCTGGAGAATCAGGATCGATCCGACGAAGACCAGACCTGCAGCAGAAGCGCTGATCCGCAGGATACTGGCGGAAAAACCATTTCCGACGATCAACAGCTTAGTTGATGCCTACAACATGGCCTCGGTGAATACGGAGATAGCGCTGGCATCCTTCGATGCAGACAAGGTAAGGGGAAGAATCATAATGAGACCTGCAAAACCTGGAGAGGAATTCCTTGGAATAGGTATGACTAAACCTCTCATGCTTGCAGGAGGCGAGATCGTCCTCTCAGATGACGAAAGGCTTGTGGCCATCTACCCTCACAGAGATGCCCAGTACACATGTATAACTTTGGAAACAAGGAATGCTCTTCTCCTTGCTTGCGGTGTTCCTGGAATCGATGAAGCAACGCTCCGCCATGCCCTTGATGTTGGAGTAGCATATGTGACGAAGTTCTGTGGTGGAACGGCAAAGCAAGATTGAGAAAGGTCAACCATTCTTGGACATTTTGGAGTCGTATGTAGTTATTCAGAAAAGCATGCCGTCTCCACCAAGTTTTTATATTTGCCTGAAGAGATTATCTTAAGATCAAGATGGGAAAAGAGGTAAGGATCGAGGAATTCAAGGTAGATGGGAAGGAACTGGTAGAGAAAGTAAAGGAACTGGTGCACCAGGGGAACATCAGGAGGATCGTTATAAAGAATCCGGAGGGGAAGGCACTAATGGAGATCCCCTTGACAGTAGGTGTTGTGGGAGCTTTACTGCTTCCGACCGTGGCAGCGCTCGGGGTAATAGCCGCTCTGGTGACGCAATGCACCATCACAGTAGAAAGGGTTGAATAGCGATAACATAGGTTCAAATAAAACAAGTGGAGCTTTCTATCTCCCCAAAAGCTCAAATCTGGGTACTTGCTAAGGCTGGGCGCCGATTAGTTAGAAGCTTAATAGCAGAAACGGATAAGTCATCTGTACCTTTACATTAGCTTCAAAGCTGATGCGAGATGCACAGCATAATTTCGGTCCATAAACTCCGGACTGGCGAGGAGATGTCAACCCTTCGTGTGGTGGCTCCAGATGAAGAGTACAAGGAAGAAATACTCTCCCTCATCGGGCACAAGGAAGCCTTTTGGCTCATCCCTGTAAAGGAAGCGATGGAAGGAAAGATAACTGGGATAAGGACCTATTGCTACCTGGCAATGTTGGGAGGGCAGATCGTAGGGAACATCACGACTGCTGAAACCTTGGAAGATCCTGTTGGCATATTCCAGCACGTATACACGAGACCTGAGCACCGCAGGAAGGGCATAGCTTCCTTTCTGACTCAAGATGTTCTCGAAGACTTTAGGTCAAGGAGGGGGCGTGCCATGTACCTAGGGACCGGCTACGGGTCCGAGGCGCACAGAATCTACCTAAGACATGGTTTCCGAGACATTGGCGAAAGGACTGGATACATGAGGTTTCTTTTGGAGGAAGATTTCGATGAGAATTATTATGGTGGCGATGAAACGCAAGTAGTAGATGCAGGTTGGGAACACTGGCCAGGTGTTAACGCCCTATTTTCGATAGAGGATGGCTGGTATATGAGAAGCTTGATTTTTGGGAGCTTTGGAGTGTGCGGATTCGAGGGAGATTACATTAACCTTATGCTATCTCTTAGGCAGAAAGAAGCCAAAGATGCAAAAGTTTTGGTTTCTGGGAATGCCGTAGTAGGCTTGGCATTTCTGATGCCCGACAAGAGGTGGAACTATGGAGTTTCAATCCTTGATTTTTTCGTGCACCCTCGTTTCATCAAGGAAGCCTCAAAGCTGGTGCGCGCAATAGAGTTCGGAACTGGAAAAACGCAGTCCTTTGTCGAACGAAAGGAAGGGGACAAGGCCCGGATCCTAGAGGAGTGTGGATTCGATCTTGAAGCTACTCTCAAAGGGCAGTTACTCCACCCACAGGGAGCGCTTGATGTCTTGATTTATTCAAAGTTCTGATGGGAACGATCAAGCTCCATGGGTCTATTTGGCAAGTGGCTGGCGCTTGGTAAAAGCTAACGTATATATGTAAGTTCCTAGTCGGGCGCTTAGGCACTCAACATGTTCGTGGCGATCAGAGATTTCACGGTTAGGTGGGTAGGTTATGAGAATGTGCTCGATGGTCTAAAGGATCTTGGCCTCGGAGGGTTCGAACTCTATGTCGACAGGGCCCTCAAGGGAGCGGAGTACGAAGACATGGGGCAAATGGTCTCGCTAGGCTTCGACCTTTCCACCGAAGAGAAGAGAAGAATGCTCCTTGAGGACCTGAAGTCAAGGAAGTTGGTGGTCTGCGCGCTTCTTGTAGAGAACGATTTCGGAAGAGAGGATGTGAAGCCCGAGATCGAGTGGATCGTCGATGCCTGCAGGGTCGCTCCAACGATCGAAGCGAAAGTGGTTCGAATAAACTCAGTGATGAACCCAAAGGTTGGAGTTCCAGAGGACGACTATGTGAAGAGGACCGTTTCATGCATCAAGGAGGTGCTGAAACGCACAAACGGTCTGGGAGTTTCTTTAGCTATGGAGAACCATGGCGTGCTTGGAAACAAGCGCGAGTTCATCAAGGCGGTGCTGGACGGCGTTAGCTCCGAGAGGATGGGCCTGACGCTTGATACTGGGAACTTTTACTGGTATGGCTACCCCTTGAAGAAGGTTTACGAGATAATAGACACATTTGCTGAAAATGTGAAGCACACGCATGTCAAGAACCTATCATTCCCCCAAAATAGGCGGGAGGCGATGAGGGTACCTGGCGAAGATTGGCCCAAATCGGCTGCGCCGATCTACCAGGGAGACATAGACCACAAGAAAGTTGTTAACATTTTGAAGAAGGTCGGTTACGACGGAGATCTGACTGTCGAGGACGAATCCCTTGGGAACTTTCCAGCTGCGGAGCGCCTCGGGATTTTGAAGAAGGACATCGAGCTCTTGAAGGGACTTTGCTAGGCACTTGTGAATGCATTTTGTGAGCACTTCGATATACCGACCCTTTAAACGATTTTAAGAAACGAAGCCGAGAATAAAGATTATTATCGTGGAAACACGCCTAGCTAAAAACAGAATCTCCTAGCGTTCGTCCTCCTTTTTGGAAAGCTAATATGCCGATATCCTTGAGACCCCAGGTACTTTCAGGATGGCCTTGAGAACTTCGCCAGAAACCTCCTTCTCGGTTACTATTATGAGCTTTGGATCAGGAATGAGGTCTGGATCCTCTGCAATAGCCTGCCTGATGCTTACTTTTTCTTTAGATATCAGTAAAGCGACGGCTGCAAGTGTTCCGGACTTGTGCGGATCAGCCCATATCTCGATGACACTATAGCCCAGGTACTTTGCCACCGTACCTAGATGAGGACCAGCCGGTTTTAGATTGGAGAAGATTGGCGTTAGCTCCTCATCATCCAACAAGGTTTTGATGGTTTCCTGAACTACCCTCCTGTCAACGCCAGCCGCCTTGGCAACTTCTGCCTGGGGGATCTCGATCGGACCACACATTATCCTCCTGTTGGCGGATATGTTAAGGCCAAGTTCAACGAGCAGTCGAGCAACCTTCAACCTTGCTGGAAATCTCGACAGCTTTTTTGAAATTTTCTTCCACACCTACAACAAATCTCCTGTCACTTCCTTTCCAAGGTTATCTCATAAAAGGTTGACGCTCATCTCGATTGGCGCGGCGCCTGCACAGGTGTGGCTTGCAAACTGTTTATTACGCCTCTTGAGCAGGCTGTAAACCGAGGCAAGATGTCGGCGAGAAGACCCAAAGCTAGATTCTCAACGGTTCTACCAAGTGGCGAGTTTCTGAGCCTTTCTGTCTGGCAAGGAAAGAGTGATCCCACTGCCGAGGTTCTCTCAATTCAGGTTCGCCGTAGGGAGGGTGAAGGATGGATTACGGTTAGCCGGCTCGCTGTCTACAGGAGCCCTGATGGATCATATAGCCAGCTACCAGACAGGACAAGCTAGCAGCTATGTTTATCGGATCGACTATCTGTTCGGAAAACTCGGCCGCAGCTCTACTGCAAACCGCCAACTAATAAAATTTGTAACTTTTCGTTTGGTAGGAAACCGTTAAGTTCAACCAAAATCTCCTTCCCGCGGGATTCAAATGAAGAAGGGGTTTAGTCAGCTGTGTCTGTCTAAAGAATCAACGGTGAGGGACAGCCTTTTACTGGCAAAGAATCTAGGTTACAGCGGTCTAGAGATACTGCTCACTGAAAAGGGGGAGCTGAATCTCAATTCGACACAAAAGGATTACGAGAACCTTATGTCGCTGAGTTCTGAGACCGGGATTGAATACTGCAGCATTTGCGCCAGTCTTCCTTTCGAAACGAGCCTTACGAGCAACGATCCGAAGGCAAGGGAGAGAGGGAAGAAGGTGATTGAGAAGATGCTTGAGGCTGCGGCAGCGCTTGAGGTAAACGCCATATTGGTAATACCTGGGAGGGTAACGGAGCAGGTGCCGTACGATGTCGCTTACGAGCGAGCGCAGAAGGGTATAGGCGAGCTTGCATCGATGGCGGAAAGGCTTGGGGTCACGATAGCTTTGGAAAATGTTTGGAACAGATTCCTGCTGAGCCCCATTGAATTCAGGGACTTCATAGACAAGATCGGAAGCAAGCACGTGGGAGCTTATTTCGACACAGGCAATGTCGTAATCTTTGGATATCCTGAGCAGTGGATAGACATACTTGGTAAAAGGATAAGGAAGATCCATTTCAAGGACTTTAAGCGGGAGGGCTACAGATGGACGCAACTGATGGAAGGCGACATAAACTGGAAGCTCGTCATGAGCGCTTTGAGAAGAACAGGGTACGATGACTATGTCACCTCCGAAGTTGAAGGTGATTATGATACGTTCAGGAAGACATCGCAGATTATAGACCAGATACTGACTATGTAGAATCTAGATAAGGTCATTCGACACGCATTGCGCGTACCATCTTATAATTCGTTATGACTTTGATTTGGCGCACTCGAAACTCGTCATCAAGGCTCGGATCGCCCGTATCGACCCTTAAGCTCCTTAGCCTTCCTAATTTGGCTTCAGTTGAAACAACAACGATGTTATCCAAACCCACCTGCCGGATCACTTCTGGGCTTATCTGCTGGTTTCCCCTCCCAAAGATGAATCCTTGTCCACCTATCGGGGTAACGATGATCCGAGCCTTCCTTCCCTTAATCTCCTTTAAGATCTGTTCCTCATTCACATCCTTGGCTATGAGCTTTCTGTTGAGAAAGAGGTCAACTCCCAAAAGTGTCTTCTCCGAATCCAAGAGGTCTCCTATGGTGCGGGTAGTAGTCCCAGGACCTACGATGTAGACCACATCGGTCTCCATGTTTTCGATGACATAGATTGCTATAGCAGCTTGGTTGCGCATCTCGCTCTCCGTCATTGGGCTTGCTATCTTCGCTCCTTGAACCAGGAATGGCTCGTAAGGAGTCAACATATACCCGTACAACTGCGCCGATACCCTGCCATTCCTGAAGGCTTCCTCGTCCACATCCATAACTTCCGCCTCTCTCAAGGGAAGCTCTCCACACAGGAATTCGATGGCTATTCTTGCCGCGACCCTTGGTTCCAATGCGAAAACAGCGCTGTGCATCTTTACTCCTGTCGGAACTCCCAGAGCTGGTATTTTGGTGCCAATAGCCTTCAGCACATCCCTGGCAGTCCCATCTCCACCGCAGAAGACCAAAAGGTCAGCACTAGATTCCAAGATCTTCCTTGCAGTCTCAATGGTGTCTTCAGCTGAAGTCTCATTCTTTTTCTCCCCTAGAACTTCGAATTTGAAGCCGCAATTTCGGGCTTCCTCTTCTCCCATACTTCCAGCACCAACGATGAGCCGCAACATTCCTTCGAAAGGCTTCAATCCAGATAGGAATGATTCCGCCCTGACTGGCGCTACGAATTTTGCGCCGAGAGCTATAGCCCTTTCAAGGACAGCCCTTCCATCTGTGCCCTTGAGTCCAACCGCTCCTCCCATTCCAGCAATCGGATTTACAATAAATCCAACAACTCTTATTTCGTGGTTGGATGGCAGAACCTTTTCGTTTTCCATGCGCAATGTCTTCATTTATACTTCTATTCCCAATTCTCTAGCCAAATGAAACAAGAAAATGCAAGGAAGGTCTAGACATGAAAACTTAACAGAAAGATATCTTCTTGGATCATCGCTTCGGCTCTGGCACTGATGGAAAGAGACTCAAATGAACTTTCTTCTTACATCATCCAACCAAGGATACATCTTCCTGAGCTTCCGCATCGACTCCTCAACCTTTTCAACAGGATATTCGTAAGGAAGTAGCTTGCCATTGAAGTATTCATCATAAGCCTGCATATCGAAATAACCGTGGCCACAGAGAAGGAAGAGTATCACCTTTTCCTCTTCAGTCTCCTTGCACCTCAAGGCTTCGTCGACAACGCCCTTTATTGCGTGGGCAGGCTCTGGTGCTGGAATGATTCCTTCTGTCTCGATGAAGAGCTTGGCAGCATCGAATACATCAACCTGGTTGTAGGCTTTGGTTTCCATTCTCTTTTCCTTAACAAGCAGGCTTATGGTGGGTGCTATCCCGTGGTATCGCAGGCCGCCGGCATGGATCGGCGCAGGTATGAAATCGTGGCCGATGGTGTGCATTGGAACTAAGGGTGTTATCCTTGCCGTGTCTCCGTGGTCGTAGGTGTATTCTCCCCGCGTGACCTTGGGGCATGCTGTTGCCTCGGTTGCCACAATTCGGACATCTTTGGGCGCCTTTCCTGAAACCTTGTCGTAATAGAACGGCCAGAAGAGCCCTGAGAAGCTGCTTCCTCCACCTATGCACCCATATATCGCGTCAGGATAGTCTCCCGCAGCTTCCATTTGCTCCTTTGCCTCCAACCCGATGACAGTTTGGTGCAGAAGCACATGGTTGAAAACGCTGCCTATCCCGTAGTTTGCCTTCTCGTTGGTCAGAGCGTCCTCGACAGCCTCGCTTATGGCGATGCCCAGACTTCCGGGATTGTTGGGGTCGTCCTTCAGCACCTTCCTGCCACTCTCGGTGTGCTCGCTTGGACTCGCGTAAACATCCGCTCCATAAGCTTCCATCATCATCCTCCTGTAAGGTTTCTGTTGGTAGCTCACCTTGACCATGTAGACGGTGCATGCCAGCCCGAACATCATGCAGCCGAACGCAAGCGCGGATCCCCATTGTCCAGCTCCAGTCTCCGTGGCCATGCGCTCCGCACCCTCCTTCATGTTGTAGTATGCCTGAGCTACAGCTGTGTTTGGCTTGTGGCTTCCAGGAGGGCTCACACCCTCATACTTGTAGTAGATTTTTGCAGGCGTCTTCAGAGCCTTCTCAAGCCCGACCGCCCTGTATAGCGGTGTTGGCCTCCAAAGCCTGTAAACTTCCCTTACCTCCTCCGGGATGTCTATCCATCTTTCCTGACTAAGCTCCTGTGCTATGATCTGCTTTGGGAATATCTTTGGGACGATCCCTACTCCAGGCTCCCTCGTACTTGGTTCTATGAACGGGGGAAGCGGCTTTGGAAGATCTGGGGTGATGCAGTACCACTGCTTTGGTATCTCTTCCTCACTTAGCATGATTTTCTTCGATGCCATTTGCGTCACCAATCCGATGTAGCCATTAGGGCATAAGAGCTGGTATTTGTGTATTAGTGTCAGGATTAGTGCATTCTTCAATTGCGCTTAATTCTGCCCCGGTTTGAGCTTTTCGGAGCATTTTTAACTTATAATCGCTTTGGGGCCGTTTCAAGCTAGGCACAAATGCAATAAAAAGTGGATTCTAGGGACCTAATAAGCGATTTTGAAACTAGGCTTTTGGTGTAGATCGCTGTCTAACTGTATCAATCATCTTCTCAAAGACAGAAGGGTGGTATCCAGCATGGCTGTAGCCGTACTTGTCTCGATCGCCGTCCTCCTGTTTTTCTCCAACTATGGCTAATTTTATCTTGGTATGTAGAACTCGAAGAACGGTGGCACACCTTTAGCTTGCTTCACTTGGTCCATGCATTCTGCTAGCTTCATCAGAATCTCTCCCAGCCCCTTCAGATTTTCGTTGTCTGCTCTGAGTCTTCTCATCTACTGTATAGTGGGCTCCTCCTCTGCCATGCACTCTTTCCATCTCCCTAATAACTTCTTCTTCGAAGCTCATGTCAAGCACTTCCTCTTCGATTATTCTCTTCAGCTCCTCCCTCATCTCCATAAGTTTCAATATTTGTTCATGCCATACCGGTATCGGTTCCCATCCATCCTCCGACCTGATAGTGCATCCCTGTACTTCTACTATCAACTTGTCTCCTTCGTCACCTACTGTGCCAGGTTTATAGTTCGCATCGAAGATCTTCGGCAATATCTTGAATCCTTTCTTCGGAAGCCATTTAGCCAAAACATCGAGGTGGTGCGGACTTTCTTCCCAATAGAGCAGATGACGGTCCTTTATCACCTTGAGTATCTCACTGGCAGAGTCCATGTCTGCCTTTATGACTAATAACTCACCCATCACTGCTCATCTCCAAACTTAACTCCATATCTCTAACCCTTATTAAGGCTCCATTCGATTTGAGCATATCTGTAATCGGTCCCCAACCTGAGCTTGGATCAGGATATTTGGAGAAACAATATACGAGTGTCTTCTTGACTCCTTTCTTTGGTCTTTCGATAAGCCTCAAAAAGTCTTCTGCTCGTTCCTTTGCTCCACTTCCATAACGTACGACTTCATCACGAGTTCCTTTTTACATTCCCACTATTTAGTTCGTAGTTAAGTATCACTATCTAGCTATGTAGAATTCGAGAAAATAGTAACAAGTGCTCAGTCAAAGCGATCATCAAGTGAAATCCTCTAGAAATAGTAACTCTATATCAAATGATTTTTCCGTGAGCTCCCTGATTAGATCCTCTTCCCTTTTTTTAAAAAAGTGCTGGTGTTGATAAATACTTCAATAGGGCAATTATGGAACAATCCCCAAGGGAGATCTTCCTCTCGCACTTATATCTCGCAATTAAGTTCAATATTGGAGTTAGGTTTTTACGATTAGGTATCTTGAGTTGATTAGGCTCTCAGTTATCTTCTTAGCTTTTTTCCAGCCCGTTTTTTGGCACAACGCATATTTTAGCTCCACTAGGGCTATTTCGCTCGAGTACCCATTGACCGATTCGTTTAGCAGCTTTTTCCTAAGGTAAAGGCCTCGTTTTGTTGAGAATATCAGATCTACGAAGACACTGACATCAAATACGCAATCTCCTTCTAGCTCTTTCTTCATCCATTTTTCTCTCCTTATACAGTTCCTTCAAAGCATCTTCGTTCCCGCCTTCGATTTGAGCCTTAGCTAAAAGCAGTGGATCCTTGATCCTGGCGTTCTTAAGAAGGTCCCGGATTGCCTCATCCAGCTTTATCCTTCCTCCGAGCTTCCATTGAAGTTCAGCCGCATACTTCACCAGCATTTCCTTAGTATTTTCAGAGCCCCTCACAAGAGACATGAGGCAAATATCGTATTAGGTGTTAGTACGCGTTAGTTAGAAAATGTCTATCATCCTCAACTCAAATTGGGTGAGAAGACGAATGCTCTGATAAGCAGCGAATCTCAAGTGTCCCTGTATTTAACTGCCATCCTCATTCACGCATACCACGAACGTTTCCGCACGAGTCTTTCTATGTAAAAGCCTTTTACAAATATGTTAACAGGTAAGGATGGCGAAAGTCGGTTATAATGTGCATTTGTGATCAACTAAGATGAGGAAAGTGATTGGAGAAAAAGGATCTAGATTGTAAGATATACGCAAATGTTATATAGTTATAAATTATTATTTCACCAAAAAATTTGGTGGCAGAGGGATATGATGGCTGAACCTGTAGAAAAGAAAAGAGTAAAGCTGCCATATCTCTATAGTGATTTTCTCAGCAGTACTTAGTACTGTGATCACTGCAACTCAAGCATTCACGGTGCCCGTAGCTGTGGCCAGGTCGATATATACACTCGGGATAGCTCCATGCGCTGTTGACTTTCCGATGGCATCTTTCGCTTTTCTGCTTGCGCTACCAATACTCCGGAAAATAGAGTTTGTAAGGAGAAGGATAGACAACGAGATGATGACATACCTGTATGTCGCAGCATTGAGCGTGTCTTGGACTTGTAACCAAATGTTCTGTACCGAGATAGGTCCCATCTTCAGCGACAGAATCCTTAATCCAGCTATAAGTCCCAACGACATACCATGGATGATGGCTCCTTCAGAATCAGCTCTAACAGCATGGATTACGGGTGGCAATGCAGTACCATGGGAAGAGTGGGCCCCGGTTATCGTGTGGTGGACGGCTCGCCACATATCGATCGTCTTGCTTATGGTGTCTTTATCCGCCATTCTCCGCAGGAGCTGGATCGATGTTGAGAGACTTCCTTTCCAGCAGTCAATAATGGCGCATGAGCTGGCAAAGGTCTCTATGGGTGAACAATCCAAATTTATGTATTCAAAGCATTTCTTCATGGTTGGTATGCTATTTGGTATGGTTTTTCAGATACCAATCTTCCTTACATACATCTTCCCCTGGTTTCCTGATATCTACGGGTGGAATGTCAATACATGCGGTACAGGAGCTTGGTACGTGCCTCAAGGTTCGCCGCTCCTAGCCATAATAGGCCTGTCGAATATCCAGAAAAATCCCGTAACCTATGGTCTGATGTTCTTGGCACCTCTCAAGGTTCTGTTCAGCACTTGGGTGTGGTATGCCATCTATCTTGTTCTTATACAGGTATCATGGGTCCAGGGTTACTACACGGGGATGGAGTCTTGGGGTGGCTGCTGTAGAGGCTATGGTGGACTGGAATCACCTTTGTGGGGACCACCATTTAAATTCATGGCTCTATCTTTCGCGGGTGGATTCAGCGCTTTGGCGGTGATTTATCTATACCTTAACAGAAGCTATTTGGGCCAAACACTCAAGGCAGCGATGGGCAAACTGGATAAATCTACCGTTCAAGAACTGGAGAAGAGTGAAGCGCTTACATACAAACAGGCATGGGTATTATTTGCACTTGCATTTTTCATGAATATAGTGATCTATGTTATCACTGGCGTAAGTGTCTACTCCGCATTCGTACTGACGGTAGGCCTTCTGATACTTTGGATCGGAATGGCCAGACTTGCAGGTCTAACAGGGATCAACTCCACCGAATCTGTCGACCATGGGAATACATTTTTGAGGCTTTTTGTCTGGCCACAGGCACCAGATCCACTTACAAAAGACTTCATGCTGACATCGTCCGCAGCACAGTGGGCATCCCAGCCATATGGACCGCCATATGGGCTTGCAATCGTTTCATCATTCGCTGGGTTCCGCTTCGCAAGCTTGTCTGGCGCGGACAATAAAAATGTCTTCAAGACCACTTTGGTTGCACTGAGTGTTGGTTTCATACTTTCTTTTCTTACAGTGATCGTTCTTAACTACCACTTTGGTGTCCAGAAGCTCAGTTGGTCCTACTTCTTCTCGGCGGATGCCGATTTCCGCAACAGAACAGCCAATCCAGACATTTGGAACACTAGGCCAGGCACGGAACCCCTAGCCCCTTATGTGCTTGCTGGCTTTACAATCGTAAGCGCTCTCTATCTCCTTTCAGCTCGCTTTGTTTGGTTCCCACTGGAACCTGTTGGCTTCATCTTGGGGACGAGCATGCTTGGAGCTGGTTTGGTAGGCCTGTGGATGCCAGCTCTCATCTCATGGATTCTGAAAACTCTTGTACTTAGGATTGGAGGTAGCAAGCTATATGAGGAACGTGCTGTTCCCTTTATCTCTGGATTTACTGCAGGTTATGCGTTGATTACAATCATAGCCGTAATAGTCTTTGTGGTGAGATTCTTCTATCCGTTCTAAGTTGGCTTCATCGACCAAATCGACGTGCTTAATTGGAATTGGAATTAGAAGCAATCTCAGATGATTGAATTGACTTATGACATTAACATCTATACTGAAAGAGTCAAACTTGCGGAAGAAAAGTTGACATGCGCGTACGATATGGAGGAGGGGATCGTCCCCATAGTTCAGGGTTATTCAAAGTCATTGGGCTATACGACGCATGAGGCTCACTTCGATAAGGAAAAGATGCTGAAGCAACAGATGCACGACATACTTCTGAGCCTGCAGATCGACAGCGACCAGGTGCCTGGCCTCTGGCCTTATCATGGCACAGGTGTCTTAGCCTCTGCATTTGGTTGCGAGATAGTTTGGCCGGTTGACAAAGAACCATGGACGATGCCTGTAATCAGAAATCCTGAGGATGTATATTCCCTCAAAGAGCCCGATCCACAGAATAGTGGTTTGCTTCCGAAGGTTCTCGAAACAATCAGGTACTTCGATCGCGAGACAGGAGGCAAGGTCCCCATCAAGCTGACCGACACTCAAGGCCCCCTGGATACCGCTTCGCTTGTATGGGACTATTCAAGTTTTATGCATGCCCTCCACTCTAATCCTGCCGAGGTGCACATGCTTCTCAAGATGGTTACGGAGTTGGTGATCGAATTTACTAAAATACAGTTCGAACTGATCGAAGATCCGTACTATCCGAGCGATTGTTTTCCACGAGATATAAAGGAGAGGGGAATCGGAATTAGCGATGATCTTGCTGCTGTTATCTCGCCTGAGGTATACAAAAAGTTCGGATTGCCCTACAACTCTATCATATCAAAAAGTTTCAATGGATTGCACATCCACTCTTGTGGTGAATACTACCACAACTTGAGGCTAATGCTAGAAATTCCTGGGCTTAGAAGCGTTAACTGGAACTCCTCTCCTCGGGAGATGAATCCGAAAAGGGCATATGATTTGATCAGGGGGAAATGCGCATTTTACGGCGGACTGGGTACCAATTGGCAGCTGCACTTTAAAGATGAGAAGCAGGCATACAGGGAATTCTTCCTACCGAGTGTTGTAGGGCCTGGTACAATCGTAATGGGCTTCGGAGGGTCTTCAATCCATGAGACGAATGAGAATGTTCGTTGGATCGAAAAAGAAATCTTAAAGCTCCTATGATTCTAAGGCAAGGCGTACCGTCTGACGGACCGCTTCCACAGGGTCGATAGTTGGAACAAACTCCAAGCTTACGTAATTTCTATATCCCTGGCTGTCAAGGAACTTGAAGATGTTAACGTAGTTAATCTCACCTGTTCCAGGCTCATGCCGCCCAGGCACATCACCGATATGGAAGAAGCCGATAAGATCGAAGTTGCTGCTTGCATTGTCTATCAAGTTGCCCTCGCTTATCTGCTGGTGGTAGAAGTCATACAGGAGCTTGACGTTCGGGCTATCGATAGCTCTTATCAGCTGGAACCCCTCAGAGCATCTTGTCAGGAAACAGCCTCTGTGGTCTATAGGATTTACTGGTTCGATGACAGTGGTAACGCCAGCATCTTCGAGCATTGGAACAACAGATTTGAAGTTCTCAACAGCATTGCTGAGCTGCTCTTCTCTAGTTAGGTGGCAAGACTCAGCTCCAAGACCAACAGGAGCTATTATGGTGCCGCAATCAAGCTTCTGAGCAACATCCAGCGTGAGCCTGACAGCCTTTTTGAAATCTTCTTTGACATTTGGTACTGTTAGCGAATTTATTTGTGGCTGAATCACAAATGAAGTAACTTTCATTCCAAGTTCTTTCCTCTTTCTGTTAACAGCCTCAATATCTTTTTCCAACCATCCCCAGAACTCGAAGGCAGATAGATCAGCATCCCTAACCTTTTCAAGGCGCTGTAAAAACGGAAGGCCATTAAATACCATTTCAACGCAGACACTGAACTTGACCAATTAACCACCTTCTAGTACCTATGCTGAAATAATGGCGTCAATGTTATCGAAGACCTTTTGAAATGCCTCCACATATTTCTCCATTAATTCCCTTCCATTGGGAGGCTTAGTTCCGGCTATGCCCGTATTTCGTGCAATGGCATCGATCGCCCCTGGATAGTCCTCAGCTCTGTATTCGATCTGCTTTCCATAGAGATGGCAGCTCCAGGGACATCCACGACCATAGCCCTCCTTCTGATGGAAGAGCGTCATATCTGGAATCAAGAACTCCGCCCTTCCAAGCTCAACACCTTCTGCACGAAGCGCGGCCTCGACCTTGTCCCTGAATATTCTCGGATGTATCTTAAGTCCAAGTTCCTCTGGATGGAAGCGAATCTTGTAGACCCAAAAAACATGTTTCCTCTCCGGCATCTCAACAGGCACCCTTATTCCCTTTATGCTTCGGAGGTTGTCGCTTAGGTAGTGGCAATTCTCTATTATGCGCTCTGTGATCCAGTCAAGCCTCTTGAGCTGCGATCTAGCAAAGGCAGCTGTCATCTCGGTCGTTCTGTACATCCAGCCCATTCCATATGCATTATACTCCCGCGTCCCATCTTCGCGGCGATTTTCCCCAAACTGCCACACACGTGCGGCCTCACGGTATACTTCATCATCGTTAGTGACAAGCAAACCACCTTCACCACCTGAAAGGTTCTTGCTTCCGTTCAGGCTGTAGCAACCAACGTCACCAATCGTTCCCACCATCTTGCCCTTGTAAGTAGCGCCATGTGCCTGGCAGCAATCCTCGATCACCTTCAGATCGTGCTTTTCCGCGATCTCCATAATCCTGTCCATATCACATGGAAAGCCCGCATAGTGTACTGGGATTATGGCCTTAGTTCTATCTGAAATCTTCTCCTCGATCTTGTCCTCATCGATGCAGAGAGTATCATTCCTTACATCAACGAACACTGGGATGGCATTGTGATGAAGTATGCAGGTAGCACTCGAAGTCCACGACAGACTGGCTGCAAGCACCTCGTCTCCAGGCTTTACTCCTACAGCAGCAACCGCCATATGAAGTGCCGCTGTTCCGCTATTTGTCACTAGACAGTGCCTGCTCCCAACATAACTGCACCACTCCCTCTCAAGGGCCTTAACTTCTGGCCCCTCGCCTCCCCAAAGAACTCCTCTATCCAAAACCCTCAAGACAGCTTGGCGATCTTCCTCGCGGATCTCAGGCCAGGGTTTTACCATCCCCTTAGGAACTGAAGGCTGCCCACCAAGAACTGCAGGTAGATTTTTACTCGATGCCATACCTTAAGATGCATTCATGCATTTTATAACAGTTGCCTGTGAAGTAATCTGTTCCACATCTGGTCCTTTGGTGGCAATCGCTAAAACCACATTCCATTTATCAGTTCGATGGTGCGGTTGACAAGTACCTGCCCACCTTCGGGACCAACATCGCTCACAAGAACTTCAGCACCATATCCTCCGGCCTTGACAGCACGTTCTGTTGGAAGGTAAAGAGCGCAGTCGCAAGCGAGCTGGATGACGAAGGTCTGAAGAGCACGGCTTCGCGCCTTTATTCTCAGACCATAGTCAAGGAATAGCTCGAATGGATTTGTGGCCATGGCCACGTCTCCTAGACGTAGGACATGGAGTTCCACTGGGCATGATGTGGGAGGATTCGGACTCTCCTGCATTTGATAGCGATTCAGGACCCTCTTCTCGAAGAACAATCGCCCTGGAGCGTTGGATTTTTGTTCATTGAGCCTAACGTACTCTTTGGCCTTATTGAAGTCATCATGGCTCAGTCGCCTAAGTGGAAGCTTGAGGGTTTCAACACAGTGCCAAATGGGGATTTCAGTATGAATCTCGCTTTGCGCAGCCTTGAGGACATGGTCTAAGGCATTGGCAACTCGATCGGCAATCTCCTGTCGCTCCGTGACGCCGCGCCTCTTTCTTACATCTGCTTCCGCTCTGTTATAAAGAAGGAGATGCGGGGATTGATCACCTGCAGCGCTACATTGAGGAAGGACGAACAGGTCGGGGGAATGTCGCCTGCGGATTTCCTTTCGAATATCGTGCCAGAAATCTGCGGAGACATAATTCTCGCTCTCGACAGTCTGAGCTGGGCAGGCGAGGTTGAGGATGAGTCCAGTAAGGCGCTCTGAGGGTGACCAAGTGAAAAGCATCTCGATAGTATGGTCCTCATACCCCTCAATGTGGTCAAAGTTCGGGTCGTCGGTCTTACCATACATTTCGGAATTGCCGCTGAAGTACGTGACGCGACGATTGTGGCCAACTACAGCATGGCTGAGTGCCCAGCTCACGCCCCCAGTCCGACGCCCATTCCAGGCTTCGACGACCGCCTCAGCGATCCTCTCGACCAGAAAGTTTGTATACTCGGCTGGGGTCATGACATTTCCGCCCGGATGCGGGTACCAGCCCTCCTCTATTTCGGGAGCTGTGTGCGTATGCGTGGCATTGAGGAAGAGCTTGAGGGGATTAAGCTCGGAAAGGTGTTTCCTTATTCGGTCTCGAACTTTCTCCTGTAGCTGGCCTGGAATACAAAGTAGGTCACAAGATACAAGGACGGCCTGCTCTGGCTCATCGCAACCTACTGTTTCGAGTGCAAGTGCAGTTACAGTGAGCGGATCTTCTGCGTGTGTTGAGACGCGGACATGCCATTGACCTTTGAGCATGACTGGACGCGAGGGGGTGATATCCCTGGAAGCCCAGCCGATGAGAAGTTCAGGCATGGATATAGTTCCTTCACCATTTGAGTTCCCTGACTATATATTTATGTGATTCATTCACATTATCTTATGG
>CAZWAU010000191.1:0-4147 GCA_964631995.1 uncultured Nitrososphaerota archaeon | reverse complement strand
ACTAGGTTGGGGATTCAGCTTCAAAGAGATCTTTGAAACCTTCGACAAGAGGGTAAAGTCGTGGCTTGCAAAGATCAACATGTTCCTATTGGTTGATGCCATCCATGTAGGTGGTGGTACGCCCGAGACCCTCGAGACTCTGGCAGAGTTCTGCGAGATGAACATGTCGATGGAGAAGGAGAAGCGGATGCAGTTGAGGCCACTCATGATCATACCATACATTGGAGCTGGAATACTGATAGTTTTCAGCGTGATCTTCCTGACATACGCTAGATCTGTGCTGGGCATCGCAGGCAAAACGCTTTCCTTTGCCTACTTCGCACAGCTCATACTGCCTCCGCTGATCTTCCACGTCTACCTGATGGGTCTCGTTGCTGGAAAGATAAGTTCGGAAAGGGTTTCAGCAGGTTTCAAGCATTCGCTCTACTTGTCGATCTTCAGTCTGCTCACTTTCTTCTGCGTCCCCTACGTCGGAATGAGCTTTACGTTCGGGTGAGGTGCTATTTGATATTTCGCTCTGCAAGGAAAGCCATGTCGGTGGTCTTGTCTACGATCATACTGGCTTCCGCCATACTCACAATCACGATGGCAGCAATATTTGTTTCAAACACCGTACTCGAGCAGCAGCTTGACCTGAGCGAGTTTGAACAGGCAAAGAACAACCTAGTTACGCTCGTCGACATAATAGAGCATGTCGCTGTCAATCCTGGTTCATCTGGCTACATCCGGTTGAACCTCAGAACATCTCGCCCAAACTTTAAGCAAAATGCTGGGACGATAGAGGTATCAGTTAGCGGAAACAGCGTGATCTCTGGTTATACAGGCTCTCTACACGTTGGTGGAGGAAGGAATGTAGGAGTTGGAACGGGCACCCAGGTTCTGGTAGGTAGAGATTGCCTGATTGTCAATAGCGCCTCGGATCCACTTGGCTACGTCTATGTGGTTCAACAGAATGGTGCTTGGGTGAATTTAGATTACATAAGAGTTAGGGCCACGTACGTCGGAAGGTACATGTACTATGAGGGGAGCCAGAAGGTAAACAGGAGCGTCGTGAGGATAACATTCATCAACATAACATTTGGCGACATAAGGACGATCTCTGGAGGAGTGCTCAACCTTGCTGTGCGAAACGTTAGGACACTAATTCAGACTTATCTTTTTCCAGGTGAAGGTGTTACGGTTGCAGTCAGTTTTAATGGAAAGAATGAAAGCATCGATATCGGGCCTGCTGATCAGGGTCAATACCCCGCGACCCAAACCGTCGTCTATGTCGTCAGGATGGATGTTGAAATAGCTTCCTTGTAGTACTGAAAATTTAATGCAAAAACCATGCGATGAACTTTCGACATACCTGTCAATTAAAGATGTAACTTTGGGAAGACTGTTCTTGAAACATTGCCAAGAACTTTTGGGAAAGATAAGCAGGGTATGCTGGACTATCTAGCATTAGCATGATATATGATTCACATCTCATCTTTCACAGAACTCACTAAGCAAGCCCTGTGGCCTAGAATATGAGTTCTAAGTTCCAATCGCTTTTTTGCCTTCGGCGATTCTAAGGTCTTCCGAAAACCATCGCTTTCTGCTCCGGCCTCTTTTCCTTGGGTAAAGCCGCGTTGCAGTTGTAGCAATAGCCTGCTAGCGAAAGGTTCTCCCTTCCGCAGTTTGGGCACTTTTGGATCGCAAAGTTGTTAGGTTCTGCCTTTTTCTGTTCGGCTTTTGGCGCAACATCCTCTACCTTCTTCTTCACTTCTTGCTCTGGTATTTTTGGTACCGTCTCCTTCTGAATCCCTTCCTGCACGTTTTGCTGGATCTGTTCGTTGTATTGGCTAGGTGCGAGCCTAGTTCCGCAAGCAAAGCAGAATATCGCATCGCTCGGATTTTCAGTTCTGCACCTTGGGCACGATATCTCGCTCTGGAATGTTTCCTGTTCAACCTTCTGCTGAAGCACTGCAGGAGCTGGAGGACTCTCGATTTTTGGTGGAGGAGAGGCGGTTGGCTTCACAGCTACGGCTGTGTCTGACGAGAGTTTCAGCCCACCTGACTGCTGCAGTGGCGGCAGGTACTCATCTATAACCTTGAATACATCTTCCATCGTGGAGAGCATCTTTCCTATCAGGAGCGCAATCTCGTCGTTCTCGCCCATTCTCTTGAGCAACTCCTCCTTTGCTGCTGAGTACTTCTCAGCCGAGATAAAGTCCAGCATACGCCTCACCTCAAGCCTTTCAAGCCTGTACTTCAGCTCAGCAACCTCGGCCGTTATCTCCTTTATTCGGTTGTTGGCAGCCTCTGTAAGCTCAAACCTCATGCTCCTCGAAGAGTTGACCTTCTTGATCAGGTCCTCGTACAGCTCGGCATATATAACATCGCTGATCTTGCCTTCCGTCCTGAGTTTGAAGAGCTTTTCTATTTGAAGAGAAAGGGCCGTAACCTGTGCCGAGTAGCTCTCAAGCTCGTCGACCAGTTCTCCGGTCGTGAGGTAGTTGTATGTCAGCTCTATCCACCAGAGATAGGAGGCATTTTGAATCGTAATAAGAATGTCCAAATAGATACCTAGACTCAATTACTGTAGAATTTGAATCGAGCTGCATGTAATAATAGAGGCATAGAGGCGCTTTGGCTCTTTTCCGTTTCCTATGCCCATGCAAAAGGCGTGAAAAAGCTTAACTTAGGAAAATAGCGTAATGTGCACAGATGTACGCATACGAAGCTTCTAGTTTTGCAATCTCCATAGCTCTCCTCGCCTATGCTTCCATCGAGGATGTCAAAAAAAGGGAGATCTCTGACAGAGTCTGGCTTCTTTTCGCCTTTTTTGGCTTAGTTGCTCGCGCTATAGAACTTGCTACATTCCCAACGCTGAGCCACTTCTTGGACCTTGCTGTTTCGATAGCTATTCCATCAGTTCTCTTCCTTGGGCTCTTCTATCTGGGCTTTTTTGGAGGAGCAGATGCAAAGGCTTTCATGTGCATTGCCCTATCGAATCCAAAACCGTCAAATTCAATTCCTATTTTCGACGGCTACCTACTCCCATATTACGCTCTGTCGATATTCAATAACTCTGTAATCCTTTCGCTTTCAACGATCCTGCTAAACCTGGCATTCAACCTATCCTGGCTGATCTCAGGAAGGCCCCTCTTTGATGGACTTGAGGCAGAATCAACTTGGAAGAAGGTCGTTGCTTTCTTCACTTGCAGGAAGGCTAGAACTGCCGAAGTGAGATCCAGCCCGAGCTTCTGTGCTGCAGAGGTTGTGGAAAGGTCAAAAGATGGGGCAAGCAGGAGGCGCATTAAACTCATTTACAGGCTCGATGAAGATGACGAGGAGTTGCTGCCCGACTCAGAGTATGTTTTGGCGCATTTCACAGTACCGCTCATCGTCTTTGTCGTCATCGGTTTCTTGACATCTTTACTCTTTGGAGATATCATAATCCTGCTTGTTTTGGTTATCTTCGGTCGTTTCGTTTGAATCGATGGTTCAGGGGAGTAAAAGCGAGATTCTGGCTCATGTTACGATCTCAGCCAAAAATCCGCGCTTTAAGGCTCTTCTTATCTCGAGAGCGATCCTGTCCCCCATGCTCATCGTACGGCCATATTTCGCATTTGAGTACTGCGCCCCTATTCCCATGTGCGTGTTTGTCCCACCTCCGTGTCGCAAAGCCACATCCTGCGTTACGGGCAAGTGGACATAGGTTTCTTTTCCATCCGGGACATCGTAAAGGCCAAACTGGAAGGCAGCTCCAGCTCCCACCTTCTGCCACGTTATGAGTGTCTGGAGGCACCAGGCGCCGATGATGCCAGGGGGCTCATACTTCCTTGTTGCCAAGAGAAATGCATCTGCAAACCTTTGCGCATCTTTGAGCAGTGATTCCCTCAGGCTCATTGGAAGGTGGCAAGTTACTTCGAATGAGGGCGTTTCCTTTATCTTCTCCTGGACATCTATCGGGAGCCTCTTCAAGCCATCCAGTATCGTCTCCCTCCTCTCGTCTATGGAAAGGAATTGGTTTGAAAGGCAGGCCCTTGCATCATCTATAGACAAGTTGTATAGTTTTGCAAAAGCCTTCTCGGCATCTCCCCATTCATCCTTCGCATCAAGAGGTGAGAAGAAGAAGTTTAGATTTGCATGCGGACCAAGCACTATCTGCTCTACC
>CAZWAU010000190.1:0-5378 GCA_964631995.1 uncultured Nitrososphaerota archaeon | reverse complement strand
GGCTGAGGATGCAGAGGCAGCGGGATGAGGAGGAGAAGCGAAAGGAATGGTCCAAGGGGTCGGGTTCCTCAGCTCAAGGCAGCTCGAGCACTGGATCTTCCGCAATCGGATTCGTGGGGGGCAGGCCATTTTCACAGGAGCCAGCGAATGCAATGCCAACATCTTTGGCCGCTCAGCCCATCGACAAATCTTCGGATGGTAAGGAGTTTCCATGGCAAGAGGTTCCTGGAGCTTATCTGAGATCAATGGCCTCCATAATGCCCGGCATCATAGAGGGGACAAAGGAGGACTATAGCGCCTGGAGAGCTTACTTCGATGATCCGACGAACGTTGCACCATCGAGCATAGCTGCCTACATTAAGCAGTATGGCTCGGGGGAGCCTTGGCTTCCCGGTCAAGGAAATCAACCCAGATGCTGGGGCTGCTGTAATGGCTGCAGTTGACTTCTTCGGGCTCGGCAAGATACCATTTACTGGAAATCTTCCTAGGTGCCTGATCCTAGAAAATCTAAAGCACGGAGGAGGGTTAGAGGGATTGCAGGAGGGCTTTAGGTATACTTCGCTTGGTCAGGTTGGCATGTTTGCTTCTATCGCCCTCGATCCTTCGGCAGATGAGCATCTCAGGGCGCAGTGTGCGCTGGGGAGGATTAGCCATAGATCTGTCGAGGTAATTTCTTAAAAAACCAATTGAATACCCAACAACCAACCTACGATCGCTCCCAAGATCCAGGCTGAAAATGCGATCAGTGAAGCCTTTGCCCATCCAACATTGAAAAGGCTCTTTAGGACGAAAAGCCAAAGAACAAGCGCAATTAGGGTGAAAAGTAATCTCCCGGAGAAAAGGGAGAAGATGGCAGCACCTACTACAGCTGCAACAGCGGACACAACGAAGCTCGCTTTCTTTCCAACGAAAATCCTGGCGCTCAGCCAGAGGATGAACGAGGAAACCAACCAAACGATGATGAAATGCAGTATGGCTAGCGTTTCAGGTGTCGTTGGAAATGGAAGAGCCAAATCGTGTACCTCCATAAGAAAAGGCAAAGTACCAGGTATTTCTGCCTGTCGCTTCATCCAAGTCCGGTTACCTGAGTTTCAGAAGCAGGATCGGCAAGCCCATGGCAGCCAAAGCTATGCCAAACGCGAAGAAAAACTTCCAGTAATCCCCAAGGTCAGCCATCGAGGTGTATGATGCGAATATCAGGGTACAGCCTACGATCGTCAGTGTTGCGCCGTAAACTCGGCCGAAAAGCTTCTCTCTGTTTGACAGGGGCATGGCGGATAACAGAAGATTTCCCCCTTTATTATGCTTTCATGGGAGTAGGAGCGCCCAAGACAAAGCCAATGCTCCAAAGAACGCGCTGAGCAGAGCCATGCTAGCTCTGCAGCTCGCCCTGAGCAGAACGCGTATTGCAAAAAGACCGACCGCTAGCGATGATATCGCTGAAAAGATGAGGTTGGAGCTGGAGAACTTCAGGAGCTCCTTATCGAGTAAAAGCTCGATGAAACTCGAGCCGATCGTAGCGGGTATGCTCGCTAAGAATGACAATTTTAGCGATTCCTCAGAACCCAGCCCGCAAAGCCCGAAAGTTGCTAGCGTTACGCCCGATCTGCTTATCCCTGGAACTACAGAGAGGCTCTGCGCAAGCCCTCCAAGGATTCCTTCCTTCATCGATGGCTGGCGTTTCCTGCACCCCACACCACGCAACCTTAGGACTATGGATGTAAGCACAAGAGCAAGGCCTAACAAAATGTTGGCAGTTTTTGCACTCCAATATGCCAAAAGGCCCTTCATGATGAGCAACAGCGGAAGCCCTGCGATTCCAGTTATTACCGTCATGACGATCAATACCCTCAACAATTCTACCCACTGGTCGCTATCCTTAGAGAACAAGCGCGGCAGAGCTCTTGCAAGATTTATCACATCGTGCCTGAAGGAGCAGATCGCTGCAAGCGCCGTTCCCCCCTGGAGGGCCAATCCTGCCGAAAAAGCTTCGGCAGGTGACATGCCAAGAATTGCCATACCGAAGAGCATCACTTGCGTCTTGCTGCTGACGGGCAACCACTCCGTAAACCCCTGAATGGCGCCGAGAAGGAGCCAGAGGAAAAAATCCTCGTTATTGAAGGTCGGATCAGCCCTCGAGCTCTTCAAGCCGCGTCTTAAGGTACTTATCGACTATGAAGGACAAGCCGTACCTCGAGAAAGCTTCCTGCTCTGCCTTTTTCTTTATCTCGAAGAACTTCTTGATCTCAGTTTTCCATGGCTCGCTCTGGTACCTTGGGTCCTTCTCTATCTCCTGGAGCCTCTTGATGTCCTGTTCGTTGAGCTTGGTGCTTGGTAAATCGTACTTCACAATGTCGGAAGCGTAGACGCCTGCCCACTTGGCCGTTGGCGTAACCAGTTCGGGAATATGGGCTGCATTCGCAGAGCCGGAGATTATGACCTGGCAGATGTGCAGCCCCCAGGGGTCTGCGTCGGCGAAGAGGTAGACGGGAAGCTTGAGCTCGACATTAAGGCGCCTGATGAGGGCCCTCGTGGCTCTTGGAGCTTGACCAGCCGTATAGATGAGAAGCGCGTTGTAGCGTTTCCAGGCTTTCTCTTCAACAAAACGCGTAAACATAGCGCCTTTCTCTATGACGATGACCTTGTCTGCATCGGTATCAACGAACTCTGAAGTTGCAACTGCAGGCCCTATCACTATGCCATCCGGGTTCATTGTGAAGTTAAGCCTCCTACCTTCATATCCAGGCACTGTGTACTCGACCTCCAAATTTCCAAACATTGCGCTCCTCTCCTCCGGGAAGATGTTGAAGTCCTCCCTTGGGTGCTTTATGACCGACTCGAGCTCCGTTATGATTCTGTCAGATTCTGGCTGGTCCTCGAACGAAAGGCCCTCCCCCTCTGCCATGTAGAAAACATCCCTTAAGGTGCTTGTCTTGTTCTCCCTTAGAAGCGTTGAGGCGATATACCCGGCCCAGATGAGCTGTGTAAGAGGCTTTAGGTGCGTCACGTTCCTGGCCGTTCTCCTAACAACTTTTTCTCCAAGCACATACTGCCTGAGTTTCTTGTCGAAGTATATGTTATCGGTCGTTCTGCTAGGCATTACGATGCTTGGAAAATCCACCTTTCTAATCTGCTCAATGATGTCCTCAGCAAGGGCCTTGAGCATCTCTTGCGAATGCTTTTTCCTAGCTTGCGACACTCCCTTCAAGAACTTCCTTTTCTTTACCACCTTCGATCATCTCGGTAGATAATTTTGAAGCCTTAACAAGTAAGGGTTTGACGCTCGGAGCGTTCTTAAGTCCTACGGTGGACGCGGCATACTTGGCCATCTTTGGCAGGTACCTTTCGAAGACGTCGAACCTCCTTTTCTCCCTCTCGTATGATAACCTCTTCGAAAGGAAGAGCGAGAGCCTCCTTGCAACGTCCCTCATAGCATTCATGATCTCCCTCTCGATCTCGGGCCTATCGGCAACATACTCTTTCCCAACGGTCTTGTATGGTATCTTCGTCGAGCAGATGTGAACGATGATTGCCAAAGGTGCTACCGCAAGATCGACGTTGTACCGTTTCCAATTCATAAGCTGATTGACTACCTTCCAAGAGACGTCGCTAGATTCATCGTAAAGGAGAGGGATGCGGTTTGCAAATCTGTAGAGAGATGCTCCCCCTTGCTGCACCTTTCCACCATAGGCGATACCGACCTCGACTATAAATGGATGGCCAGAATATGCAGATGGCCTTCGAGACTCGACAGCCACAAACTCAGGCTGCAGCTCCTTCCTGATTCCAGCTTCCAGGAGGCTTTCGCCAAGCGGAGAGAGGCAACTGGCATCTGGAGGAAGGAAACCTTCAAAGGAACGGAGTGCCCTTGCCAGGCCAACTATTTCTTCATGCGACAGCTTCCTTGGGTCCTTCCTGGGATCTATTTTGACTTCGTTTAGGAAAAGTTTGGCGGTCGCTTTTCCAACCCTGTGGAAGTTTTTGGTAAGAAATTGCTGCATGTTCCTTTCTTTTGATAATTCAATTATCCTCTGAAGGTTCTCAACATCTATACCATGGGGATGTGGGAGTGTTTCCTTTGGCGACTTGGGCATCAGGTTTGTGGCCCTCGTGAAGCGGATGAGCCGGCCCTCTATGTCGATGAACGTTATGTTGGCGTAAGGTGCTACCATCGCTGTCTGCCTGAGATACTCAACTATCTTCGGAGAGGCCCTGTAGTAATCGCCCTCTATGCTGAACTCGACAAGAGTGCCCCTCCACTTCTTCAACCTCCTCAATTCTTTCTGGTAAACGATCTTCGGTCGGTTTCTCTGAATGTCTATCATGAGTGAGAATTCGTAGACCTTGGAGCCGGTGCTCGTCACGATTCGAAGAGGGGTATTCGTAGTTATCTGCCCATAAAGGTATGCCATCTTGCCTCCAAGGCCAAAAGTTCCCCTCATCTGCCTCAAGACGTACTTCGATCCGAAAAGGACCTGGCCGAAGGCTTGAGGGACATACTGCGGAGGGATGCCAGATCCGTTGTCGCTCACGAGCACCTTCAGAACTTGGGAAACCTCAGATGTCCCTTGGAGGCTTGAAATTTTTATGAATATGTCGGGCAAAATGCCCCTAGTCTCGCAAGCGTCGAGAGAGTTTTCAACAAGCTCCCTAACCGTCGAGTAAACGGCCCTGCTTGGATTCGAGAAACCCGCAACATCTCTATTTCTGTAAAAGAAATCAGCGGGCGAGATCTCTCTAAATGTTTCAGCCAGTTGTCTTAACACCTCCGCTTGATATTTTGGATGATGGGATCCTTCTGGACATGAGGCACATTCTACTGACAGCATCCGATCGGTTTTCCGGATATATTAATGATTGTTATCTTTTGGGTCGATATATTGTTTCCGAACCGCAAAGATCGCCATAGAGCCTCCAGCGATTGAGAGCGCAAGGTTTGTCTCGCGCAAACCTGATCACTACAAGCACTTATTGGAAGGCAATAGTGGAAAGACGTAATAGCCTTTTTTAAAAACCTTCAGTAGCCATGGTTGACTCAAAAGTCCTGGTAAACGGAAGGATATATGTCAGTTTTAGGCCCATCAGGATGGCTGAAGCCCTTGTAACATTGAACGAAAGGGTTGCCTACGTAGGAATCGAATCCAAGGCTATGGAGCTTGCTGACATCTTCGATTCCGATGTCATTGACCTGAAAGGGAAGGCCACGATGCCAGGTTTTGTGGACTCGCACATGCATCTGGATGGGCTGGGATCTATTTTTGAAACGCTCGATCTAAGGGGGTGCAGATCGATTCGCCAACTTAAGGAAAAGTTAAGGGAGTACATAGATGGACATGAGGAAATGAATTACATAATCGGACGTGGTTGGGACCAGGAGC
>CAZWAU010000189.1:0-3358 GCA_964631995.1 uncultured Nitrososphaerota archaeon | reverse complement strand
GTGCAAGTCATGTAACTGGGGGACTCGGTCGTTGATCGAGATCAATATTTGATCTGGGAATTTGTGGCTTGTCCTTTCTATCCGGGCTTGGACTCCTTCCAATGGGGTAAGGTCCATTATCTCGCCGCTTTCTAAGTTTGTAGAGTAAATGCGCCAGTTCTCGTCTCCTGCCTTGTCCTGAATGTAGAGAATGTGGTCGTTTGTGAAAGCCCAGACGAAGAAGTGGATTCCTCGGTAAGTGTCTTTTGTTACTGGCCTTGCGGCGTCCAAATTATCGGAAGGACCAACCCAGACGTTCAGCACGCCATTTAAAGGGGCAAGGTAGCCAATCTTTGTGCCATTGGGACTAATCTGCGCTTGTGTTTTATCTGGATTGCCAAATAGGATCTTTCGAGGTATGAGGGGCGTAAGGTGTTTCCGTTCCATATTCAAACAGGTCCAAGGATGTTTTGCTAAGATAAAAGACTTAGGCTACATCTTGAGGGGAATGTAACTATTGGTCATGAAAGAGTTGAGTGATTTTGACCTACGAGTCAATATCATTTCTCTACTTGGAGATCATCGTAATAGCCTTATTTGGTACAAGATCCTGAAGGAACGACATTACATAGAGTTATATAGTAAAGTGAGAGAAGGCAGATTGTTATAATGGTGAATTATTTTTGACAAAAAGGCTGATCACAGACTTAAAGATGCATTGTTATAGCACAACATTGATGGGTGTTTTGAAAGGGGTTGCTGATTTCTATGGCATAGATATAAGCGACGAGTGGTTATTTGGTGGCTCTGGGCATGCCTTTCTCATCAATATTCACGAAGAACTTTGCCCAAGTGGTCCATACTGCTGGAATCCAGAAATGTTCTATAAACTTGTGAAGAATCTTGGAATCGAGATTAAGGATCTTGGATTCTACTCATCTAAAAGCACGCTTGAGGAAAGGAGAAACGTTGAAGAGATTCTGAGAAAAAATATCGATGAAAAAATACCATGCTCTCTTCTAAACATGGAAAATCAATTGATTTCAGGATACGACGAAACACATTTTTTGGTTGAACAACCTTGGCCAAAACTTGACTTCCCACCAAGCACTATCTTGTCCTTAGAGTTCGAGACTTGGAGAGAGCTGAAGGATGAGTTCCACGTAAGCTTTTTCGAGTTCAAAAAAACGGAGAAAGCTTGCGATGAAAAGGTTGTTCAAGATAGCTTAATCGCTGCTTTGGACATTGTTAGAAATCCGGATAATTGGAGATTGGAACATTACTATGTTGGCCTTCAGGCTTACGATGCTTGGATAGAAGCTGTAAAAAGAGGTTTTGGTACGACTCATGGGAACTGGTGGAACGGAACGGTCTGGAAAGAATGCAGGCAAATGGCTTCAAGCTTCTTTTCAGAAATCGCATCGAAATATGAAGACAAAATCTCGGAGGAAGCTTCAAAACTAAGTGATAGATACATGGAAGTTGCCATGCTCTTAGACAAGGCAAGAGAGAAAGAACTCGATGATGAAGAAAAAATCGACATTCTTCGCAAAGCTCGGAAAGCGGAAGAATCGTGCATGGATCAAATCGAGAGTCTACTTATGCAATTTGCATGAAAAAACAACTGAGGTATCAAGTTTAACATTTGAGTGCAATGTAATCCTAGTAAACTTCAGTTGGAAACTTCAAGGCGTAGAGTCGATTGAGCCTAGAGGGAAATGACGAAGCGGTCATATAGAAACCAGAGTTTGCCTTGATACTGATCAAAAGCTTTTGGCCAGTCTTATGCTTTACTTAAGACCCAAGCCACTTTGCGATGAAGGTCGTCTTTGAGATGGAGCACCTCCTCGATTACATAGTTAATGTTCACATGTGCAATGCCTCCCCTGGAAAGATTACTGATCATAATTCGCCTGATCAAGATCGACTAAATGCCAAGGAAACAGATATATTGCCAAAAATCAGACGTATGTTGGTATAACGGATAGGAGTAAACAGAAATGATACAAAAGCAATTATATGTGCCAATTGCAGTATGGTAGACAAGAACGATCGTTTTGAGTGTTGAAGTGATCTGGAATGAAGCTGAGGTTGGCTTGTGCAGGAAGCCTTCCACCAATGGGCGACTCAGAAAGTTATCCCTTCTCACACATAGAGTTCTGGCTTGAGAAGCAGATTCTTTTGCGATATGACATAGTAGGAACTGGAGAACCTGGAGGAAGAAATCGATATGGTTTGGTTGAAAGATTTACATGCGAAATGGATGGTATCGAGATAAGATTTTATGGAAACAATGCCAAGAGCTATTGCACTGGAAAGATAAAGCCAACATTGGACATGGAGGATTCGGAAGAGGTTTTGGAGATGAGGCACCTAGCCAAGATTGCCCCAAGCGATGTTTTGAAGAAGGCAACAATAACGGATCCAGTTACAATAGGCTTCGAACTTGTGGCAAACGATCCGAGCTTAATCAGGAGATATCCAGACATATATGAAGATGTAACAAAGGCTATCGAACCAATTGTTGTGGCAGTATCTAAATATGCTGACATTGTACAATTCGACTGCCCTTCGCACTTGTTCAGGCCGATAAGGGAGCCTTGGAGGTTCGTTAATGAACTTTCAAAATGCGTAAAGAAAAGGACTTGGCTTCATATAGATGGAGATTTGAGCAGTATTTTCCCAGCACTAATGAAGGAGTACAGCGTCGACGTTATAAACTTCAACATTCATGGAAAGGAGGGGGAAAATAATTTTCAAGCTATTGTAAAACATTGGAAAATGCTAGATGAAGAGAAGAAGAAACTTGCTCCAGCCATAGTCAATACCCAGATACGGGACGATATCAAGGAGGTTGAATCGACCGAAACGATTTGTTCAAGGATTGGAAAGTTATCTTCTGTCATAGACCTTGGTGAGCTCGAGGCGGTCACTCCTGGATGCGGGCTCAGGTTGCTTGACAATACTGCACAAACGATCCTTGCAAGGCTTAGAGAGGCTGTTGATAAGGTGAATTAATATTTTGAGCGCAACATTGTATAACACAAAAGCAGATTTTACCATCTCTGAGATGCGAGTGGCTAGGGCATTTGAAAGATATTTTTAACCTTAGTTTTTGTTATTTTTATCACAACATGCGTCTCCTGTAAACCTCGTTATTTCGGCCTGTAGGCGCCTCCTAGGGGGTGTTTTGCGCATTGGGTGAACGCTTATATGCCCTGTCGTGATAATTTTATCATAACATTGGTCTTCGTGAGGAAGCTGAAGATTGGCGGCAGGACGTATCTCGCGGAGGTCGAGGGCTACAGGGATGAGAAGGGTAGAGTCAGGCAGAGGTTTGTCAGGTATCTTGGTAAACTTGATGGGGGCAGGCTGATAG
>CAZWAU010000188.1:0-8154 GCA_964631995.1 uncultured Nitrososphaerota archaeon | reverse complement strand
GAACTGCCCGCTCTCCTTAGAACCCTAGAAACAGCCTTGAACGGATCGGCAGACCTGACAGCAACATCAAGGAGATACAGCGCCAAACTCCTGGAGAGCCTGTTTCTCTTGGAGCATCCCGCCATGATCTCGAAACGGTTCTTAATAATCGAAGTTCCCAATCGAATTCCGGTTTCATTTCCATTCATTAGTATATAAGGCATGGCAAGGCTTATTTGAGCTGCCATTCTCGGCTGGTAATGGAAATAAGGGAGAATGGCAACAGATCGAGGAGGCGAGAAAAATGAAGATAGGTATTTTGACTGTGCTGTACAACGAGAAACCTCTCGAAGATGTTCTGAAATATGTTTCTGGCTTAGGATACGAGGCAGTTGAGCTGGCAGCTTGGAAGGGTAGTCAGCACTTGAACATAGACGAGGTCCTGAAGGGTGGGGCCTCATCATTGAAGAGACTTGTCTCGAAATATGGAATCATCATCTCTGCTCTGAGCAACCATCTCGAAGGGCAGCTTGTACTTGGTCCACATGATGCTTCAACCGACGAATGGTACAAGGGAACACCAGAAGAGAAGGTCAAGTACGGAATGGAGAGGATGAAGAAGACCGCCGAAGCGGCTGCAGCCCTGGATGTGCCCGTTGTTTGTGGATTCACCGGCGCATTGAATTGGGGACAATGGTACATCTTTCCACCTGCATACGAGAAGATGTTCGAAGATGGCTTCGAAATCTTTGCACAAAGGTGGGGGGAGATCTTGGATGCATTTTCTGCACATGGAATTAAATTCGCGCACGAAGTTCATCCCCAGGAGCAGGCTTACAACATAGAGACAGCAGAGCAGGCTATAAAGGCCATAAACAGGAAGGAGTTCGGATTCAACTTCGATCCCTCGCACCTAGTATGGCAACAGATAGACCCAGTTGTCTTCATAAAGAAGTTTGGAGAAAGGATATATCACGCACACGCAAAAGACGCAGAACTTGTAAAGGAGAACCTTCCAACTTCAGGGGCGATTCCCACAGGAGCTTGGCGCAGGCCAACCAGAGGATTCAGGTTCAGGGTTGTCGGGTGGGGAGACGTTCCTTGGAAGAGGGTGATGACGGCTCTGCTCGAGGTGGGATACGATTACGTCCTCAGCTACGAACATGAAGATCCGGTCATGAGCAGGGAAGATGGCTGCGAAAAGTGCATAGCATATTTGAAACCGCTCATAATTAAGGCACCTCTTGAGAAGGTATGGTGGTAGGCATGTCCAATAAAGAGCAGGAAAAGAAAGTTGGATTCGTTACGATGGGAGAGGTTCAAGCGCCAACTAAAGAGGCTCCGCCTATAGGGGTTGGGATGATAGGCTATGCATTCATGGGCAAGGCGCATACGAATGCTTACATCGACATGCCGATCTTCTTCTATCCGCCCCCTGCAAGACCAAAATTGGTTGCTATAGCAGGACGAACCAAGGATAAGGTCGCTGAAGCTGCAAGGAGGTACGGATACCAGAAATACTATACCGATTGGAAGGAACTCGTAAAGGACAAAGACGTACAACTTGTGGACATAGGGACGCCTAACAATGAGCACCATGATCAAGCGATAGCTGCAGTCGAGCAAGGAAAGCATGTGCTCTGCGAGAAACCATTGGCCAGAACTGCGAAGGAAGCGAAAGAAATGCTGGATGCTGCCAAGAAGGCGGGAGTGACACACATGGTGGCATTCAACTATAGGTTTGTGCCAGCAATATTGCAGGCAAGAAAACTGATCCAGCAGGGTACGATTGGGAAGTTGCTGCAATTTAGGGCGGTTTACCTCCAAGAATGGATAATGGACCCAAGCTTTCCGCTTGTATGGAGGTTGCGTAAGGACGTTGCTGGATCTGGAGCTCTTGGAGATCTTGGGGCCCACGTGATAGATCTCGCAAGGTTCCTCATGGGCGAAATAACAGATGTCGCTGGTCTGACGAAGACTTTCATAGAAGAGAGGCCTCTTCCCGAGGATCCGAACAAAATGGGGAAGGTCGATGTCGACGATGCTTTCATAGCATTGTTGAAGTTCCAGAACGGAGCGATAGGAAGCGTAGAGGCATCGAGGTTCTGTGCAGGACGTAAGAACTTCGAAAGGCTAGAGATACATGGCACTGAGGGATCGATAAACTTCAATCTCGAGCGCATGAACGAGCTGGAACTTTATGAGAGGAAGGACCCTCCAGATGCGATGGGGTTCAGGAACATTAGCATAACAGAGTCTGTGCACCCATACTGGGACAGATGGTGGCCCCACGGTCATCAGATCGGCTGGGAACATACTTTTATCCATGAGATATATCATCTCGTCGATTGCATCGTTAACAAGAAGGATGTCAGCCCGCTCGGAGCCTCATTCTACGATGGTTGGAAAGTAAACCTCGTAATGGATGCTATCTTGGAGTCGGTGGCCACAAGCAAGTGGGTCTCCGTAAAGTAGTTTTTGTTAATAGGCCCACTCACAATTTTTTATGCTTCAAAAAATCTATTTCGAATATCTATCAATAAAAAGCACTTTGATCTCATTCCTTCCATCTTAGTGGCTGATTATCTTCGCTTATCTCCTTGCTAAGTTCCCGAAGGAGCTGCTTGCTTTTTTCATTCAGATTTGTCGGTGTTCTTACAACGACCTCTACCATCAGATCTCCAGCGCCCCTTTCCCCAAGTCTTGGCATCCCCTTTCCCCGAAATCTGAACACCGTTCCAGTTTGCGTCCCAGGGGGTATTCGGAGAGTTTCGCTTCCTCTAAGCGTAGGCACTTTTACTTCACAACCCAGTGAAGCCTGCGTAAAGCTAACTGGTATTCTCAACCAGAGGTCGTCGCCCCTCCTCTCTAGATACTCATGCTGCCTTATGTGCAGAACAACATAAAGATCTCCAGGCCTAGTGCCCTTTGGACCCTGTTCACCTTCGCCTGCAAGCCTTAGGCTTGTACCCTCATCAACTCCTGCAGGTATTTTCACCGTGATCTTTCTCGTCCGCCTTACACTGCCACTTCCACCGCAACTCCTGCATGGTGTGAACGTGGTTCCCCTGCCGCCGCAGGCATCACACGTTACAATCTGTATGAAGTGCCCCAGCCCAGAACTTTGGGTGTATTGGAGCTGCCCTTTCCCCTTGCACTTTGTGCATGTCTTCGGCTCCGTTCCAGGTCTTACTCCCGTTCCCCTGCATTCTTCGCAAGGCTCAAGGCGCGGGACATTTATCTCCCTGCTAATTCCTTGGGCAGCTTCCTGCAAGCCAATTTCCAAGTCATACCTAATGTCGCCGCCTCCGCGTGGCCTTCTCGCCCTTGCCCCGCCACCGAAGAACCTTTCAAATATGTCTTCAAAACCAAAACCAAATCCAAAGTCCCTGAATATATCTCCAAAGTCAACTCCTCTGAAGATATCCTCAGTCGAGTACCTTCCCTCTATTCCACCATGACCGAACTGATCATACTGCTGTCTCTTAACATCGTCCGACAGTACAGCATATGCCTCTGATATCTCCTTGAACTTTTCCTCCGCATCTGGAGACTTGTTCCTATCAGGATGGTATTGGAGGGCAAGTTTCCTGTAAGCCTCCTTTATCTGCTCTTTAGTCGAATCCCTGCTCACTCCAAGGATTTCGTAGTAGTCGCGCTTCGAGGACATGGGAGCTCACTCGGCTGTGTTCGCTTCGATTTCTAAGTTTCCTTCTCGTCCTTCTCAACTTTATAATCTGCATCTACAACTTTCCCTTCGGTTTTCGGTGGCACTCCCCCTTCTCTCTTCTCGCCAGCTTGTTGTTGCTGTGCTACTTGTTGGTAAACTGCTGCTCCGATCTCTTGCAAGATAGTAGACAACTCCTCACTTTTCTTCTTTATCAGTCCGACATCCTTTCCGCTCAGTGCCTCCCTTAACTCGGCTATCGCTTTGTCTGTCTTCTCCACCTTGTCCTTTGGAATTTTGTCTCCCAAGTCCTTTTTCGTTTTTTCAGCTGTATAAATTATGCTGTCAGCCTGGTTTCTCACTTCAGCCTCTTCTTTCTTCTTCCTATCCTGCTCGGCAAATTGCTCAGCCTCCCGTATCATCCTTTCCTTCTCCTCCTTCGTGAGCTTTGTCGAGGCTGTTATCGTTATCTTTGCCTCTTTTCCAGTTCCAAGGTCTTTTGCTGTTACGTTGAGTATCCCATTCGCATCTATGTCAAACGTAACTTCAATCTGAGGGATCCCCCTTGGGGCTGGAGGTATGCCCGTGAGGTTGAACATACCTAGAGACACGTTGTCGGAAGCCATCGGTCTCTCGCCTTGGAGAACGTGAATCGTCACAGCTGTTTGGAAGTCTGCAGCTGTAGAGAATATCTGACTTCGCCTGGTCGGGATAGTTGTGTTCCTTTCTATGATCTTCGTGAAGATTCCTCCAAGCGTTTCAACACCAAGCGAAAGTGGCGTGACGTCGAGAAGCAGAAGGTCCTTCACCTCCCCTGCCAAAACCGCCCCCTGGATCGCAGCACCGACCGCAACGCACTCCATCGGATCGACGCCTCGCTCAACAGGCTTTCCCAAGTAATCCTCGACAAGCTTCCTGACTAGAGGCATCCTAGTTTGACCACCTATCAGAATGATCTTGTCGACATCCTTTGGCGTCATCTTCGCATCCGAGAGAGCTCTCCCTATTGTCGTTTCCAGACGCTTCACTATTGGAAGGGCAAGCTCCTCCAGCTTAGTCCTCGTTAATGGCATGTGAAGGTGCTTCGGTCCGCTTGCATCGGATGCTATGAAAGGAAGGTCTATGTCGGTTGTCATCAGCGTAGAGAGCTCTATCTTTGCCTTCTCGGCCGCCTCCTTCAATCTCGTCATCGCCATCCTGTCCTTCGTGAGGTCTATGCCCGTCTTGGCTTTGAAGTCATCCACTAGGTATTGAACTACCGCATTGTCTATGTCCGCCCCACCTGTCTGGGTATCCCCACTCGTCGAGAGGACTTGGAAAACGCCCTTTCCGAAATCCATGAGCGTAACGTCATGCGTCCCTCCACCGAAACTGAAGACCATGATCTTCATCTCCTTCTCAAGCTTGTCCAAACCATATGCAAGGCACGCGGCGGTAGGCTCGTTTATGATCCTCGCAACCTCGAGACCTGCTATCTCGCCAGCATCCTTCGTGGCCTGCCTCTGATTGTCGTTGAAATGCGCTGGCACAGTGATGACAGCCTTCTTTATGGGCTTTCCAAGGTAGGTTTCAGCGTCCTTCTTTATCTTCTGAAGTATGAAAGCCGATATCTGCTGGGGTGTATACTCCTTTCCATAGACCCTTACCACGTAATCTGTTCCCATCTTCCTCTTGATCTCAAAGATCGTCCCCTCCGGGTTCGTTGCTGCTTGCCTTTTTGCAGGTTCGCCAACTATGAGCTCGCCCTCCTTGGTGAAAGCCACTACAGAAGGGAACATCTTGCCAGCTATTGTCGGGCCTTCAGCGCTGGGTATGACGACCGGATGTCCAGCCTCCATTATGGCAGCTGCCGAATTCGTAGTTCCCAAATCTATGCCGAGTATCTTCTCCTTTTCCACTTCCTTCTCATCCTTTTTCTCGCTCATCGCCTTTCACCTTTATCGAAACGATCGGTTTTTCATTCTCCTTAACCATCAATTGCTTGCTCGATTCGGCGACCGTAAGAGGAGATTCTTCCGTTGTCTGGATAGGGCCAGCCGGAGTCTCAACTGTTACGATGCTGGGCCTTATAACCCTGCCATCCATGACAAACCCTTTCCTTATCTCTTCTGACACCGTTGGCGTTTTGCAGCCCATCTTGGGAGTCGTTGAGGTTGCTTCATGCAGCTTCGGATCGAAAGGCTTCCCAACAGCCTCAATGGTCACAACGCCTTCGCTTCGAAGGAGATCGTAAAGCTTCTTCAGGGTAACCTTTACCCCTTCGGTAAGAGCCTCCTTGTTCTCTGTCTTTTCACCAGCACGCACAGCAAGCTCTAGCTCGTCTACTACATTCAAGAGATTTAGGACCAATTTCTCCTTGCTAAGCAGAGCAGCGTTCTCGATGTCCCTATTGACCCTTTTTCTGTAATTTTCAAAATCTGCCTGCAAGTACATCAACCTGTTAAGATAATCCTCCGCCCTTTTCCTCTCCTCAAGAAGGGATGCTTTCAGTTTCTCCAATTCCTCGGAAGAACTCTCAGCTTGGCATGATTCAACAGCCTTGCCTTCGCCTCCGGACCTCTTCTTAGTCTCTGGGTGGCCATTCTCTTCGGGCTCCTCCTGTGAACTAGGTGCATTTTCCCCTAGGCGCATCTAGGTCACCAGTCCGAGCAAATCCATCTGACCAAACGCCTCGCGTCATATTTAGGGATTATATCCGTTGCCCCATATTATCAGAGGAAATCTCATTAAGCTAAGGTGCCCTCTCCAACGCGCCGATAGGTGGCAGGAAAGTCCGCAACATGGGGTATCTGCTCGGAATAGACGTAGCAACGACCGGGGCCAAGGCTCTAGTGATAGACGAAAGCGGTAAAGTCATCTCAAGATCATTCAGACAGTACCCTCTCCAAACGCCAAGGCCAAACTGGGCCGAACAGGATCCAGAGGAGTGGTGGATCGCCGTGGCAGATTGCCTGAAGGAGATATTTGGAAAGGGGGTAAAGGCTGAGGAGATATCTGCCATAGGCCTCACGGGCCAGATGCATGGTGCCGTAGTACTTGGCGAGCGAAACGAGGTGCTTAGACCCTGCATACTCTGGTGCGACCAGAGGACGGCTCCCCAATGCGACGAGATAATGCAAAAGATAGGGCGGAGAAGGTTCATCGACCTTACAAACAACATCGCTCTGCCAGGCTTCACAGCTCCAAAAATATTGTGGATAATGGAGAATGAACCCAACATATACTCCAAGATCAAGAAGGTTCTTCTGCCGAAGGATTATGTAAGGTTCCGATTGACAGGAACGTTCGCTACAGAGGTTTCCGACGCCTCTGGAACAGTTCTTTTTGATGTCAAGAAAAGGAAGTGGTCCGATGAAGTGCTTAACGAGCTCCGGATACCGAGGGATATGATGCCCGATTGCTTCGAATCACCCTTCATAAGTAGTGAAGTTTCGAGCGAAGCAGCCTCCTTGACTGGATTGAAGAGAGGAACACCAGTTGCAGGGGGAGGGGGAGATCAGGCTGCAGGAGCCGTTGGCAATGGAATTGTCATGTCAGGATTGGTATCATGCACGCTTGGTACTTCGGGCGTGGTTTTTGCCTCTTGCGACTTTCCTTTGGTAGATCCAGAGGCAAGGCTCCACAGTTTTTGCCACGCTGTTCCTGGCAAATGGCATGTTATGGGGGTTATGCTTTCTGCTGGGGGATCTCTCAGGTGGTTTAGAGACACCCTTGGCGGAGAAGAGGTCAGATCGAGCAAGGAGAGGGGATTAGATCCATATGTGATACTTGCTGACGAACTTGCCCCCCAGGCAGAACCAGGCTGCGAGGGACTGATCTTTTTGCCCTACCTGATGGGTGAGAGAACCCCTTATCCAAACCCAAACGCGAAGGGTGTGTTCTTTGGCCTCACACTTCGACACAAAAAGGCGCACCTTGTTAGATCCGTTATGGAGGGTGTAGCGTACGGAATGAGGGATTCACTTGAGCTGGTCAAGGGCCTCGGAATCGAGATAGAACAAGTAAGAGCCTCGGGAGGGGGTGGAAGAAGCCCCCTGTGGAGGCAGATCCAGGCCGACATATACAACACAGAGATTGTAACAGTAAGTGTAGATGAGGGCCCTGCCTTTGGCGCTGCACTTATAGCTGGTGCTGGTGCTGGGATCTTCAGAGGTGTCGAGGACGCCTGCAACAAAACCGTCACGATAGCAACTAGAACCAAGCCAATCGGCGAAAATGTCAAGCTCTACGAAGAATATTACAAAATTTACAGAGAACTGTATGCTGTCATGGTCGATGAGTTCGACAAGGTTTCTAAGATTGTTCTAAATTGGTTGGATGCCAAGAAGGGCCTTTAGCTTTGGGAATCAAGATCGCTGCCTCAATACTCTCTGCCGACTACGGTCATCTCGCAAGGGAGGTCGAGATGGCTGAGAAGGCTGGAGCTGACATGATCCACTTTGATATCATGGATGGCCATTTTGTACCAAATATAACGTTCGGTCATGGCGTTGTCAATGCCCTTAGGA
>CAZWAU010000187.1:0-29920 GCA_964631995.1 uncultured Nitrososphaerota archaeon | reverse complement strand
CCTCACCTCATCGTCATAATACTTCTTCTCTTTTTCAGATTCCGGAACAAATCCGCTACCAACAAGCTTGACAGTAGCATTCCTCTCAATCTCCAACAAAGAGCCACTCTTCCTAGATTTGAAATTTTTCTCAAATTCTCTTATTTCCTCTTCCAATGTCTTCCCAATCTTCTCCTCTTCCCCTCTGCCCAATTTTGGCCTCTCGACATAGAATTCAATCGGTTTGTACGCAGGATGGTCTGGCAGGATTGTGATGCTTGATTTGTTACCAGAAAGTCTTTTTCTTATCTATGGTAAAAGTAGCTTATCAACAATCTTTCCTATAGGATGTTGGTAAAGCTCATCATCCAGATCTTCAATCGAACCTTCCAAGACCATCTCTTTCCTTATTTAACAACAAACCTCTAAAGAATTTAAAGATAACTTATTTCAGATTTTAAAGGTAAGCTACTGGGATAAATTTCACTTTCGTATCATTAAAAATTTTCTCTCCCCAGAAGTTTTTTGTTACCACCATAGCAAATCGTGGTGAATAGTTTTTTATAAAGCTGTTAAGACTTCTGCTTATTTTTTCCTGTCTGAATTCCTCGAACTTCACTTCAATTGGAATTATGATCCCATTACTGAGGATGAAATCAATCTCTGCCTTGGCAGTAGTCCTCCAAAAATTTAAAAAAAGATTTTCACCCATCATCTTCATTTCATTAAAAACAAAATTTTCTGCCAGTTTTCCAGCATCACCTCTTTTGCCCAAAGGATTAAACCCGCTTATCGCATAATTTCTTATGCCATAATCTAAAAAGTACACCTTTGGGTTTTTTCTCAATTCTGTGACTAGATTTTTATAAAAAGGTCTAATAAGCCTGATTATATATGTCTGCTCCAGAACATCTGTAAGGTAAGTGATTTCTTTAAAATAGCTTTTTGTTTGGTTGCACAAGCTCTCGAATTTAATCATTTCACCGGTCAACATTGAAAGTAAGGAAACAAGCTTTCTGAACTTTATCGTGTCGGTGATTTGCAAGTAAGATACTATGTCCCTATCTAAATATGTGTTAAAGATGTTCTTCAGAATTATCTTTTTCTCATCTTCACTTTTGGCTTTTACCACCTCTGGATAGCCCCCAAACAAAACAAACTCTTCAAAATACTTCAACAGATCATCGATAAAAATATCATCTTTTGCTATTTCAAAATCCTCTCCCTTCAAGATAAAATTCTCAATCAATTTGTGCTTTTCCAAGAATACTTTTGCCAATCCCTTATCTTTTGTGTTTAAGAATTCATAAAAACTTAAAGGCAACAGCTCAAATAAAAAAAGCCTACCCACCAAAAATTTGGCTGTTTCTGAAGTAATCTCCAGTGAAGAGGAACCGGTTATGATGAACTTTATGTTTTGGTATAAATCATAAAGGAGTTTTAACTTTTGTCCAACATCTTGACAGTAATGAGCTTCGTCTATGAGAAAATAGTATCTCTGACTTTCATCCAAAACAAACCTTTTTACAAAATCTTTGGGGTTGAGGGAGAAGTCTTCTAGAATTTCCTTGTCTTCAAAAGTTATGAAAACTATGTTTTCCCTTTTTACGTTTTTTTCTTTCTCCAACCATTCCGTTAGCATGTTGAGAAGGGTAGTCTTTCCAGACTGCCTAGGTCCTTTTATAGCTATGATTTCCCTCCTACCGATCCATTTCTTTACTTCATTTAACAGAATTCTTTCAAAATATTCCATAATAATGCTATTATTTCTAATAATATTTAAATTTATCTATTAGAGCAGATGAGAATATTAGGTTTTTCTGTCCATCTGCGCTTTGTGACAATAGTTTGGACGAATTCTTCGTCAAGTTCAGGATAGTAATAGCCAAGTTTGTGGCTCTACTGTTCAGCTTCAAGGATATGGTGCAGGGTTTGCAAAGGAGGATGTCGTCGAGCTAGGGCTCCACATGGCGGCGATGAACAGCTATACTGAGGGAACGGCGAACGCTCTGAGAAGGCGGCAAGATGTGCCGACAAGCGGGACTTTGCTTGGATATGTCAAGGGCATGATGAGCGATGAGATCCTGGCCAAATCCGAGGTGCAGGCAAAGCGCTGCATCAAGGCGCTAAAGAAGGGTTTGAGCATCAAGAATGTTGCTTTAGCGTTCGACTGGCATAATGAGTACTACTACGGAAAGCAGGTTGCCGGGGTTGTTGGAGCCCAGCTAAAGGACTTGCTACGCCTTCCTAACTGCGAGCATCCTCACGCCGAAGAGGAGGCTAACGCTCTGCCCCTTGAATCAAAGGAAGGCCTTCAAGAGCTCGTTCTTGATCTCCTGGAGCGGATCAAGAGGCTAGTCAAGGGCATAGCTTACGTAGCTTTCAACAACGGCTTCCAGGACAAGGAGCTAATCGAGCAGCTTCTAGAGCACAAGCCCATTCATCCTTCCCCTGCGCAACACTGTAAAGCTTAGGAGGGGGTGGCGCTGGGTTTGCTATTCTAAGCGCTTTGCCTATAGAACCGATGGCATAGAGGTAGATGTCGTAGAGGCCATCGATGCAAGGGGGTGGCCGTACTTCCTCGCGACGAACTTGCCATACTCACCGAAGCGCGTACTCAAGCTCTACAAGAGAAGGTGGGAGATAGAGACCAGCTACCGTAAACAAAACTCAGACACTAGGCACCTTTTATCCGACATCATGACTTTGGAAAGGAGTGCAAAATAAGGATAGATATGAAATAGAGCCGGCCCGAAAGCTCTTTGCAGTTTATCCCCAAAATCGAAACCGAAAGATTGACATACATGAAAGGATTAATAGCTCATACAGTAAAGGAAAGGTAGCCGGGGTTCTCGAGGCGAAGAGAAGCGAGAACTTGGTACGAGGCAACCATGAAGAATGGCCTATGCCTGGAGCTGCTGGCTGAGAGCTTGTGGCTCTATGAGCCTCGAGGGTTCAAGATGAGTTTGCGCTCATTGGAAATCCCTCCCCCGGCGCCTGCTAAGAAGGGATGAAGGATGAAGCTTCGCTACGGTCCAAGCGATATGGTGGTCGACCTACCCGAGGAGAGGATTGCCTTTGTGGCGAAGCCAGCTCATGTTAGAGGCATTAAGGATCGGAGCGAAGAGGTCAAGAGAGCTCTTACCAACCCAATTGGTTCCCCTCCTTTAGGAAGAATTGTAAAGGAAGGGGTAAAGGTGGCGATTGCAGTGGACGACATTACGCGCTCTACTCCATGCAATTTGATCCTGCCAGTCGTCATAGATGAACTAAAAAGAGCTGGTGTGAAAGATGGAGACATTAAGATCATAATCGCACTAGGGACGCACCGACCGATGACCGAGAGAGAGATCATTGAGAGGTATGGAGAAGATGTGGTTAGAAGGATCGAGGTATTGAACCACGATGCTAAAGACAAAGACAAGATGGTTGATTTGGGGAAGACCATTTCTGGTACGCCAGTTGTTGTGAACAGGGAGTTTCAAAGTTCTGACATTAAGATAGCCATTGGGAATGTCATCCCCCACCTGTACGCTGGATGGAGTGGCGGTGCAAAGGCTGTCCAGCCTGGAGTTTCTTCCGAGGTCACGACCTACTCAACCCACATCGCAGCCGCGAGGATACCATTCGAGGAGATTCTTGGAAGGGGAGAGAATCCTGTCAGGCATGAGATCGAGAATGTTGCAAAAATTGTTGGTCTCGACTTCATCGTCAACACAGTTTTGAATGACAGAGCCGAATTGGTAAAGGTCTTCGCTGGCGACATGGTGAGGGCGCACAGGGAGGCTGTTGGATTTGCAAAAAATATCTTCTGCCCAAGGATACCATCGAAGGCGGACATCGTTCTGGTCAGCTCCCATCCTGCAGACATCGACTACTGGCAAGCTGTAAAGGGTGCTGTCGCAGCTTCCCTTGCGGTCAAGCGCGGTGGAACCATAATCCTCGTAACTCCATGCTATGAAGGAATATCCCCAACCCACCCTGAGGCTGAAAGGTACGGTAACCACGATCTCCAGGAGGTCGAGAGGCTTGTGGAGGATGGCAAGATTCGGGATTTGGCTTCTGCAGCATTCGCAATGGTTCAAGCGAGGATAAGGGCAAAAGCAAAACTTGTCATAGTCTCGGATGACCTAGATTGGAAGCAGTGCGCATCTCTCGGAGCGGAGAAAGCCGAGAGCGTTCAAGCTGCTCTTAAGAACTCAGAAGAAACTTTGGGAGAGCGTGCCAGTATCGGAGTTCTGACAAGCAGTGAGCTTGTTCCAGTAATTGGATGATAGCGAGGAAGCTTCATGGGACGCGCATTCCTCCTCACAGGAAAGCCAGGCGTGGGCAAGACGACAGCTCTGGTCAAAACCATAGGGCTTCTCAGAGGTTCCGGCGCTACTGTAGGAGGCATGGTAAGCAGGGAAGTTAGGGTGGGCGGTATACGGAAGGGTTTCGAGATCGTGGACATCTTAACAAACAGAAAAGGGACGCTGGCGGACGTTGCAGGAGATGGGCCAAGATTCGGAAGGTATAGAGTAAATCTTGCAGACCTCGATGCAGTAGGAGTAGAGGCAATCAGGAGTTCGATGGAAGTTGCTGACATCGTGGCGATAGACGAGATAGGGCCGATGGAGTTGCTCAGCACAGAGTTTCTTAAAGCGATATGCGAGGTGCTCGAATCAGATAAGCCCGTCATAGGCACCATACACTTTAATCTGAGGCGATCCTTTGTAGCAAAGGTCAGGCCAAGGTGGGGGGTGGAAATACTTGAGGTTACGCGAGAAAACAGGGACGAAATTCCGAGAAAGGTTGCAGAGAGTGTGCTTGCACTCTTGGGCTGGAAATATGAGAGCCAGCAGGAGAAAGGCCCGGTTTGACCGCGGAATGTTTATCTGCAGGAGCTGATGGGCCGGAGAGCGATGTCCAGTCAAGAGTTCAGGGCCATAGTTAGAATCTCGGGCACCGACTGCGACGGCTCGAGGAGGGTAGACCATGCTATAAGCAGCATAAAGGGCATCGGGCCTACGTTGGCGAGAGCCATCGTGAAAGCTGCCAACATACCTCTTAATGCGCGCCTGGGCTACCTCACAGAAGACGAGATAGAGAGGATCAAGGAGGTCACAGAAAACCCCATAGCTTATGGCATACCAAGTTGGATGGTCAACAGGCAGAGATCTCCAGAAACAGGAAAGGACTTGCACCTCATCGGCTCGGACCTGGAAATCAGGACAAGGATGGATATTGACGGAATGAAGCGCATGAGGAGCTGGAAGGGGATAAGGCACTCACTTGGTTTAAAGGTTAGGGGTCAGAGAACCAAGACAACGGGAAGAGAGGGAAGAACGCTGGGAGTTTCAAGGAAAGCTGTCGTTCAGGCGCAGAAGACCAAAAAAGAGGAAAAAAGGTGAGCTTTCTAGTGGGAGATCCAAAGCGACAGAGGAAGAAACGTTCGAGCTCCAAACACCCCTGGTCTGAAGAGGCACTGAGGGAAGAACTTCGCCTGATAGGGGAGTATGGGCTCAGGAGCAAGAAGGAACTGAGAAATGCCGAGTCGAAGCTCAGGAAGTTCAGGCGTTCAGCACGTTCTTACCAGGCATTAAGTGGAGATGAGAGGACAAAGAGGGAAAGGGAACTCATCTCAAAACTCTATAGACTAGGTCTTGTTGAAAAAGATGCAACCTTGGATGATGTTCTCTCGCTAACCACATCAAACTTGCTTGATCGGCGACTTCAGACGGTCGTTCTTAGGAAAGGAATTGCATCAACGATGCACCAGGCAAGGCAGTTGATCACACATAAGAAGGTACTTGTGGAAGGTAGGGCTGTCTCGATCCCAGGTTACATGGTTGGAAGGAAGGAAGAACCTACGATCACCGTTCTATCAGAATGATAATGCCAACCTTTCTTAGATCAAACCAACCGGACCTTTTTGCGTTCTATTCTCCAAAGTGCATATGAAAGAGAAGTTGCGCAAATAGAGCTTGCGGTCCAAAAAATCGTTGCACCATTCCAGCCCATGGAATCGATGACCAAACCTACGAGCGGGTCAGCGATGGTCGTTCCAAGATAGCCCAGCCCGTCAATCAATCCAGCCATATTCGCAGCTCCATATCTTCCGCCATAATCAATCGGCAAAATCGTAGATAACATGACATGCGGGCCATAGAGGGCCAACCCTCCAAAGAAAAGTAAAATCACCTTTGCTGCAAACTCCACATTAGCCGACAGATGGAGCGCAAGGAGGACGAAGCTGAGGAGCATCGTCATCGCAAAGATGACAGTGGTTCTTCGATGGGCAAAAAATCTATCAGAGATCCATCCGGAAAAAATAGCTCCAGTTAATCCGCCTAGGGGGATTATGGCGGCACCGTAGCTTGCATATTCCAAAGTTGCTCCGTGGACCTCGAAGATATAGGCTGGTGCCCAAAATCCGAATCCACTCCTTACGAACTGGAGCGACACGTAAGCTGCTACGATAAAAATTACCTCTATGGTAAAAATCGATCTTTTTATAGGCTCATCAGGGGAATCGCGCTCAGCTTTCTTCGATACAGTTTTCCATCTTCCCTCGCACATGTAGAAAAGGAAGGCGTGGAGCGTTATCAATATGGAAGGAAATGTGAATGCGGCTCTCCAACCAAACCTTGAAACTATACAGCCAGAAAATAGAAGGGAAAAAGTGCTCCCGACTAGAAAGCATGTTCCAAAAATTCCCCCCGCTTTACCTATCGAACTGCGATCCATTAATTCGCTCACAATCTTCACAACCGAAGGCCAGCCCGTAGACTGAGCATACCCATTCACGGTCCAAAGGATGACCATGGCTTCGGCCGTTTTAGCGAAACCAAAGAGGGTGTTCGAGAATGCAGAAAGGAGCAGGCCAGCGGTTATGACCTTCTTCGCTCCCAGACGCTCTGCTAACCGACCGTTGACAATTTGCCCAATGCCATAAACAGCAGAAAACGAACCCCCCATGACTCCCCACACGACCTTTGAATATCCCAATTCGAGAGCCATGGAGGGCAAAGCCACCGATAGATTCAACCTTGCCAAGTAGTATGCGCCATAGGTTAGGTAAGCGAGCAAAAACATGCGAGCCCTCTCCTTTCCTAATTTTCCTTCTGCAACCGACATGATGTTGCTCCCTAAGTTTGGCAACACTATCGACAAATCCTTATAGTACTTGACTTTCTAGAAAGATTCTTTGTTCAATCGACCTCATTTTTAATCCTGGCCTTGAATTGAAACTGCTTTTCATAGAGGCTTCTTACTCTTTGAAGCGTATCGATATCTTGCAGGGTCTTGTCTTCCCTAATCCTCGTTATCCTAGCAAATCTAAGGGCAAAGCCTGACCTATAGTGGGGGCTTCTCTGGATTTCGTTGAAAGCGACTTCAACTACAACCTTTGGATCGACAATTACTGTGTAGCCATTCTCTGAAAGCTTGGAGCTTTGGAGCCTTGCTGTCATTTGGGCGAACTCTTCATCGGTAAGGCCTTTGAAGGTCTTACCTATTACGAGCAACTCTCCTGTATTCTCGTCCCTCGCAGCCAGATGGTAGTTGCTCAGCCATCCGGTTCTCCTGCCATATCCCCAGTCTGCCGCTACTATGGCCAGATCTAGCTTTTCCGATGGCTTGAGCTTCAGCCATTTCTTGCCCCTCTTGCCAACTTCATAATTGCTCCTGAGGTCCTTTGCCATCAGTCCCTCATGCCCTGCCCGCATGGCATAGCCAAGGAACTTTTCTGCCTCGCTCGCATCGCTCGTTACCACCCTCTGGACCAAGAGATTTTCCCCGCATGTTTTTTCGAGCAAGCGCCATCTCTCTTCATATTTGGTGCCAATCAGGCTTTTCTGCCCCAGAAAAAGAATGTCGAAGAAAAAAACTTTCAGTGGGATCTCAGCGATCGCCTTGTCGATGTCGTGGATCCTTCCAAACCTCCTCATCAGATCCTGAAAGACCATGGGCTTTCCTCCATCGCCTATAGCAACTACCTCCCCCTCGAGAATAACCCTTTCTGCGCCAATAGAATTTTTTATAATCGAAACCACATCTGGCAGACTGTCAGTCACATCGCTGAGCCGTCTGCTGAAGATCCTGATCTCTTGCCCATCCTTGTGGACCTGGATTCGGGCTCCATCGAGCTTGACCTCGAAGGCGCTCTTGCCACCATGCTCTTTCAGAGCATCCTCGATCGATGTGCCCATCTCTGCAAGCATCGGTTTAACAGGCCTGAACAATTTGATTCCGTACTTTTCCAAACCTCCTCTACCAGATTGCAGGGCTACTCTGGCAACTTCGCCTAGATTTCCGGAGAACATGTCCGCATCTCTGACTAGCTCTGGCGGAACTCCTGAGGCTTCAGCAACAGCCTCGACCATGATCCCTTCGTTAACGCCATGCTGCATCTCGCCCTGAATGTTCTTCAAGATCCATTTTGCCTCTGCCTCACTTGCCTCGCTAAGCATCGCGGTCAGGAGTTCAACCTTCCTCCTCTTCGAATCCTTTCCTTTAACCGAAGCGATGCTGTCAAAATAATTGGCAACCTTCAGTATGGTCAAAGGCTGGGTGAAGAGCTTCGATTGGTCCTTTCCGACCCTGGTCATGGTCGACCAACCAACATTCAGCGCCTTCGATTCGGAGCTGGGAAATATTGAGCCGATTATCAGATGCACAGCCGGTTCCACCTCTTTTGGATCGAGGCGCCTTAGAAAGTTGGCTGTAGATTGGATTTTCATTTTCCTACCACTTGTCTTTGCTAGAGATTCGCAAAGAGAAGCGAGATCTGAAAACATTGTCTCTGGCATAATGGATCAGCTCCAGCGGCTAAAGCCCTGGTATAAAGCCAACATCGTTGGAGTTAGGGCAGGGCATTTAACTTTAGCCCCGAACGAGGCACAGGTATTCAATTGCGTTCGGTTTGAAAAGAAACTTGACATTGTACCCAATCGAGAAAGGGTTCAGAGATGTTTATTGACCCCAATTCAATAGTTTGAAAGAATGTAGCGAATATTCCGACAATCGACGCAAAAATGCCTATGGTCTGGAGAAGATAATAGTGTTTTCACCATACCTGCCAACATAGGCAAGGCCAATCAGCATTCCGGTCATGATATCGCAAATGAACGATTTGGAAGGCTTTCGATGGTGAGCTCCTTGCGACGTTGGCAGACCTTATACTGGCCATGTTTGGAAGGCTCATCTCGATGTAATCTGCCAGGAGCGAGAAGATTGCACCAAGGACGAACGATATGGCTGTCTTCCAGCCAAGGAAGTACCATATCAAGGCAGCAAGCAGTGGAATGAATGAAAATATCATGCTAGTCTGCCTTAGAAGGTAGGTCTGCATCCCAATCTGGATGTGGCCCACTATCTGCTCCATTCTGGGAGTTCCAACGCTCTCTCTGCCAATTAAGAACGCTAGGTGGGTGACCAAAATCAATGCCGAAAGTTATTATGAGAATGATGAGCAAAGGCGATCACCTGAGACCTTGGAATAGGCCTTCATCGCCAAGACCTCGACAGTGATTGCCAAAGCTTCAAATCTGTTCGCCTTCCTACTTGGTTGAAAATGGCTTGAATATATTTTCTCGATTTAGGACTGGAAGGCGAGAGTTGAAAGGTTCGGTCAAACTGAAATCACGAAGAGGATATATCAGAAAAATGGATCAAGGATTATAATGAGTGGGAAAAAGATGTAGATTCACTGGCGGTGAGACCAGGAGAACGGACCAAAACCGGCTATGAAAAGGAGCCGGCCGGTTCTGCTCTACTCGGTCTTGACGGCAGTGATCTCTATTGTTGATACGTTCCTTTCTCTCAGGCCTTCTCTGGGAGGCAAGATCTCCGTTCCTATTTTGATCTCCTTGATTGTCAGCTGTTTGCCAAGAAACCTTCTCTTCAAGATCTCTATCGTATCTACCGCCGTGGTTATCGATCTTCCCCTAGCCTTGAGGATAACGCCCTCAGAGCTGGTGTTGATCGTCATCAGCGCTGCGACGGCATAGACCATTGGCGATTTCTTGCCTATGAAGATGACGTTTGACGGCATGGCCCCTCTGGGCGTAGGAACGGGTCGCTGTTCGAAAGGCTGTTGAGTTGGTTGTTCGGACATTCGATTCACCTGTGCTTTGTCGCGGATAGACATTTCCCAGATTAAAAAACCTTCCTATCAGTTGCCGATGGCTTGCTTGGCCTTGGTTCCATGGCAGAAAGCCCATATTGAAATCCAGCGCGCTAGAACGTTCACATATACTGTTTATTCCTCCAAGTTTTCAGCAGATAACCCGAATCTGTACTTTCAAATTGGAAAGGAGGTTAAACTACAATGGCTGTATTCCCATTCGACAGCTGAACCACTCTGAGTACTGGCCATCAAGGGTCAAGTTAATGCTTAAAAATGGTTTGATCTGTGAAGGTGAAGATGAAGCAGCTCATCCACAACGGCATCCTCGTGCCCAGATATGAGCCGAAAGGGTACAAAATATGGGTGAAAGGCACCGAGATCAAGCTCACTCCTGAACAGGAGCAGATGGCCGTTGCGTGGGTGAAGAAGCTTGGAACGGAGTATGTCAACGACAAGATATTTGTAAGAAACTTCCTCAAAGACTTCTCAAAGGCGCTTGGAATTAAGCGAAAGGTTGAGATCTCGGACATAGACTTTTCGGAGATCCAACGGGATGTTGAGAAGGAAAAAGCCCTGAAACTCGCTATGTCAAAGGAGGAGAAGAAGAAGCTTGCTGAGGAGCGTAAATTGGTGAGGGAGGCTAACAAACTGAAGTATGGCTATGCTATCGTTGATGGAGTGAAGGTTGAAATTGGAAATTATGTTGCGGAACCTGGATGCATCTTCATGGGAAGAGGAGACCACCCACTCAGGGGAAGGTGGAAACCTGGAGTTGAGGAAGAGGACGTTATACTGAACCTCTCACCTGACGCAAACCGTCCACCAGGGAATTGGAAGGAGATAGTATGGGAACCTGACTCGATGTGGATAGCGAAGTGGGTTGATAAACTTCGAGGAAAGGTCAAGTACGTTTGGCTTTCAGATTCATCGGCCATAAAGCAGAAGAGGGAGATTGAAAAATTCGACAAGGCAATGGAACTTGAATCCAAAATAGGAATTTTAAGGGAACACATAATGAAGAACCTGGAGTCGGAAGATCCTAGGAGGAAAAAGCTCGCCACAGTTTGTTACCTGATAGATAATCTGAAGCTGAGGGTTGGAGATGAAAAAGATAAGGATGAAGCAGATACTGTAGGAGCAACAACACTGAGGCCCGAGCACATATCGCTGCGAGAAGATGGTACAGCTGTGTTCGATTTTCTTGGAAAAGATGCTGTTAGGTGGCGGAAGGAGATAAAACTTCCTCAAGCTGTTGCGGCAAACCTGAGGGAGTTTATCGCAGAAGCCAAGTCGTCGATCTTCAAGGGAGTAAGATCGGACAACGTGAAACTCTTCTTGAGTGAAGCTGTGCCTGATCTGTCGGCGAAGGTTCTGAGGACTTACCATGCTTCAAAAGCTGTAAAAGACTACTTGAAAGTTGCCAAGGCGTCTGTTAAGGATCCGGACTATGTAAAGAAATTCCACTGCACGATGGCCAACCTTCAGGCTGCCGAGGTATGTAATCATAAAAGGAAACTTCCTAAGAACTGGAAAGAGTCTTTGTCGAAGAAGATGGAGAGGTTAAACCAATTGAGGTCCAAGAAGACGAAGAGAGCTGTGGAAGCTGCCCGGGAACTCAGGGTCAAGATCAGGATCATGAAAGCGACGCGGAACTACAATCTTGGGACAGCATTGAAGAGCTACATAGATCCAAGGATCTACCGTGATTGGTGCAGGGAAGTTGGTTACGATTGGAAATTATACTATCCGAAGACTTTGCAGCGCAAGTTCTCTTGGGTTGAGGCCGATCGAAACTAGTATACCTTACATTTATGCAACAATCTCGAGTTTTCTAAGCCTGATGCCTTCCTTCTGAATGACGAAGCCGCACTTCCTGCACTTTAGCTTTAAAGCCTGTTTTTTCGTCGTTTTGACCTTCCTTTTCTGCATTGGAGCCTTTGATCCGCCGTAGCCATGGCGATCGACCCTTTCGTGGTGCCTCTGTCCAGCCGCAAGGGTTCTGGCCCTCCCAGCCTTGTAAACGCTCACGGTGTGTGGAGTGTGGGCATTGCACCTGGGGCAATAGGTCTTGATCTCCTCTGGGACTTTCAAATCGCTCAATCCTTGTGTTCGGGGACCTTCGATATAAATAAACCTATGGCATCTTGCGCAATTTAGGGAGAACATTACGAGCCCATGATAGAAAAAGAACCGAACCGGTAATGCCAAGGATCTGGAAGAAGCATAAAGAAAGTCTTTAATAGAGTTTAACACCTGATTTGCGCCATGCCAATAGACCAGGACTTCCAGAAGAAATTGAAAGTAAGCGGCAATCACGCTGGACATGCCGTTTGGGGTCCGACAGACCCACCAAAGAAGTTGGGGATTCACGGTACGATCTGTGCGGTGGACCAAGACATATGTGACGGAGACGGCGTCTGTATGGAGGTTTGTCCTGTTGGCGTCTATGACTGGGTCGAAACCCCTGGAAACCCGGTATCGGAGAGAAAGTCCGATCCCGTACGCGAGAACGACTGCATTTTCTGCCTGGCTTGCGAGACACAATGCCATGTTCAGGCCATAAAGATCACCCAGCCGTGAAAACTGCGAAAAATCGTAAGCTTTTTTATGATCTGCCAGCTAGGAAAGATGCTGTCGATGGTGAACCGCCCTTTTCTTTAAGGCGAGAAGATTTTTTGATATCACGGATTGAAACTATGGACAGAAGGCCTCATTGGCTGCAAATGTTGATTCCTGACAGGATGGAATTCGACCAAGATTCGGTTGGAAAACAATTTATGAGGCCATGTCAAGCATTGGATGCGCAATTGGTATACCAACATGGTAGGTGTGGCACTTGAGTGAAACTAGTGCAAAGATACGTTCTATCGTATTTAGTGACAAGCTGGAGGCCCTTCCTTCTCCTCCCAGAAGCCTTGATCATGCCGGACATGTTGTTGCAACCGCACTACTTGGTTATCCAGAACTCGCAGCTGACCACCTGTTAAATGGAGAGTTGAAAAACAAGCTGACCACAATTGTTAGCAATATTATACGCCAACTCAACTTGGAGTTCGTGAAGAGCCGCCAAGAAACAAGTGTTATCGACGAAGGCAAGGTAAAGACCAGGCAAAGGGCATATGAGGTACTTGTAGAGCTGTCGCTTAATCTGCAAGGAATCGAGGCAGAATTGGTGAGATTCTCTGAGGAGGAAGTAACCAGGGCGCTTCAAACGATAACGTGCACAGTTGAGGCGTGGGAGGAGACTGAGAGAAAGGAAGGCAGTACGATAGGCCGCTTCGTGGTTGAGAAGATTCTCAACGAGATGCGGAAGGTTTTCTCCGGTGGAGGTATGGTTGCCAAGATGGGAGATGAGATCCAAGCGAAACTTCAGGGGGATTTTTCGGTCTCAAAATTCATCTCCGTCGCAGGATCTGTGATGCAGGAGAACATATACTTCAAGATGGTCAAGCGGAAGATGTGCAAGTTTGGGAACGACTACGCGATCGGCCTCAGGTGGTTGAGGCACCTAGGCTACGTTCAGGTTTCAACGAACCCAGTCCTCGCCGCTAGGGCATATGATGATGATCCAACGCTGTTAGACAAGTTCTTAAAGGAGACGAAGGAACAACGCAAAAAGTGGATTGAAGACCCAGATCGCTTTGGGGACGAGATCACGATGCAGGCGACGATGGTTGCCCTCTGGCCAAATCTGGCGATCTTCAGGCCGGTAGCGGCCTTGACAGGCTACCATGATGGGATGGTCAGTTACCAGCTGAATCCGAACGTTGCTTCAAGTGTAGATGGTAGCATGGCGGACGCCATCAGAATCTATTCAGCTGCCCAGGATTTTCTCAAGAGATACGACGAGTACCTTTTGTGGGGCTACTCCAACTCCGAGGAAAGGGGTCGCCCAAATATCGTTTTCAAGATAGCTGGCGGTTACCCGGCAGCTGTCGAGATAACTTCATCTCTCAACAGCATTGGTATCGGTACAAACAATACAGTCACATATACGGTCGCGCAGGAGGTGACGCTTATTATGGCAGCGATGGAGGGAATGGCTGGAGCGGTAAAAAAGGGAATACTGCCAACACAGGTCTACGAGACAAACATGGGCGGGAGGTTGGAGAGCCACATTCGCGAAGTCGAGGCTGAGAAGATCGTTTCAGAAGCCCTTATGAAAGCTGGCGAAAGGAAAGATGCCCTTCTACTTGAGCTTGCTAAAGGGCTAGGAGCTTTGAAGGAGGTTGAGGTGTCAAAGGACATTGAAGAAAAAGTCAGAAGGGTTTGCTCCTTCAAATATCTGAAGTCTCTTGCGGATGATTCCCTGATAAACTTCTTGGCAACTGCGAAGGGGACTTCGAGGGAAGAGATTCGGGCATCTCTCTCTAAGCTCGAGGGAGATATTGGCTTGGCTGGGACGCTCGTGGCGCAGAGGACTTACAGGATATTCTTCAGCCCCGAGAACATGCCAAAGTGGATCACGTACCTAAAGGAGAGGTATGGCCTGACAATAGAGGAGGCAAAAATGGTAATGGACAGGATCGATGTTCTTCCAGCTTCGAAGAGGAAACCGAACGATACTTTTCTAACACTGGCTGGCAGGAATATGACAAATACAGAATTTCCAGACCACCAGCACAGGGTTCATGAGGCATCTAAGCAAGAAGGTTTCAACTTGGCCTCATTTGAAAATGCTATAGCCCGTGAACACAATCCTGAGGTCGTACGAAGGCTTCTCCAAATCGAGGATTTTAGGAGGGCGTACGAACTGACCCCTGAGCTTGAAGAGAAGCTGCGCAGCGTAGGTATTCTTGGGGATTATGGCAGAGGCGGATTGAAAGTATCGGAATGGCCATCGTTCGGTTCGGTGGTAAAGACAATGACCGAATTCACGAATGCATATGAAACATTCAAGAAAAAATGTATCGAGGCCGTCAAGACTTCGCGGTAGAGATGCCAATAGCTCCTTTTACGCATTGCCTTTGCAAAAAGTATGGACGATGCTATGTTATGGGCATAGCAGATTAGCTATGACTCATATATGACCGCCACCTCGGATCCTTTGTCTAAAAAGGGATGCATTCTAGGAAGCTGAACGTCCCTGTTAGGACCTGAAGGACCAAGGTGGTACACGATGCCACGAACTGGAGATCTTAAGTCCACTTCACAAAGGTTGAGCATATCAATAATTTTAGCGATTTGCTGATCCTTCTCAACCTCGTCTCCAGGCTCAACGGATGCGAGAAACAATCCATCCCTATCCATCGAAACCCTCGTGCATGGATCTTTGCCAAGGTAAACGTAGCTTGGAGGTGATATAGGTTCCCCATCCAGCATGTTGAGTTTTTTCATGACATTGATCATTCCCCTAGTACCTTCCTTGACGCTCTTTGGATAGATGTCCCACTGCCCTGCCAACTCAGCTACAAGAGCCGAGGCTCCAATGTCCTCAACCGCTTCCGAAACCATCTTCCATGGCTCCTCCAGCAGCTCTAGTTCCTTTTTGTTGGTGCTCACCGAGATGAACCTCAGCCCGAATGCTTTGGCCAGCTCGAGAGATTTCTTCTTTGAACTTACTATTGTGCATGAGGCGCTCCACCTTTCATATGAATGAAGGTCTATGACGTAATCGGCCTTTTGTACTGCTTGCTCCCACAAATTATGTGCCAATCTCTCAACTTCTGAGCCATTTGGGCTGCCCGGCCAGATCCTGTTCATGTTCAGGCGAGGACGATTACCATAAGGTTCCTCCGGTCCGAGACCATAGTGGGGCCTTCTCTGGACAAGAGCGAGAGGATTGGCTATCGGGACGCCGATGAAAGTTCCCCTTAGGAGCTCAGGTTTGAGCAGCTGGAGCATTTTTTCTATCGCGACAACACCGTTGATTTCCATGCCGTGCTGAGCAGCCTGGGCGTAGAGAACCGGACCATTTTCCTTGCCACGAACTATGCCTACTGGAGTGTTCACCCTCCTTCCATCCTCCAAGACGGTTGTCACATATCCTGTGCCCTTCCCGCTGCCCTCTATTGAAGCCGTACCGACACGCATTTCGATCTTCAGCCAAATCGCCCATTCTTTCTGCTTTTTACCCTTGTCCATAAAAGGCAATGCTATTTCGATTCAGCGGCAAGTTTTGTCCATTTGCTGGCCAATTCGTCCCTAACGGGTTTGTAGACCAGCTCGTAAAAGTCACGCTGGGAGAGAAGCGTTTCCTTTGGAAATTTTTTCATCAGCTCAACTGCCTCTTTCCAGGCGTCTCTGTACCGACCGCCAAATCTTGCCTCGATCTGCCTCTCGAATTCAGCCTCTGTCTGGATTTCCCCGCCTATCGTAAAGTAGGTTCGTCTCTCCAACTTCTTCTTATATGCCATCTCGTCGCCCATGAAGTAGGCATTGGGCTTTTCCTCTATCGGCTTCATCAATATCTCCTCGCCACTCCTCTTGCGAATGGCTTTCTCCTTGAAACCACGTTTCGCTGCAGCATAGAATATGGCCCTGTTTAACCCCCAGCTCTTTGCGAGGTCGAGCGGCATTCCAAGTACATAGGCCCTAGCCGCCTGCAATGTCGCCATAACCTGAAATCTGCCAACTATTGAACGCATTTTAGGCCAACTTACTGGAAGCCTGCTAAGATAAAAAGAAGATGGTTCACCCAGTGAAGATACATGCGAACAAGTAATGCGTGGTTCAATGGCAAAATGCTCACTTTAAGCAATCATTTTCACCTCTTGAGCGAAGAAACTCTAAAAGTTCCTCAAAATTCGTGATCCTTCCACGACCTTCCTTTCTGTTGAAAAGCAGGGGAATCATTCCAATTTCCCTTGCTGGCTTGAAGTCCAGATCAGCACTATCGCCAACGAATACTATTTCTTCAGGCTTTAGATTTGAAACTCTTAAGGCCTCTTTGAAAAGCTTTAGATCCGGTTTGTAAGATCTCAACCTGCTCGAAACTATCTTGTAGTCGATGTATCCAAGCAGGCCGGCACGCCTCAAATGCGGGATTACGACATTCCAGTCCGCGTTCGTTATGATGCCTGTCCTATATCCTGAGCACTTTAGTTTGGCTAGCATACGTCTTGCACCTGGAGTAGCCTCTGCATTTTTCTCAGCGATCTTGTACCAAATGTCAAGAACGCTCTTAACGTACGTTTTGGTGGGAATGAAGCCGAGCGAAACGAGCGAAAGGTGCAGGCTATTTTCAGCCTGACTTCTCATCGTCTCGAAACCTTTATCGGAAGTTGCGCGATTTCTTCTCGACCACTCCACAGCCCAAATTTCGTGAAGCTTCTTGATGTTTAGTTTTGGAAACCTTTTCTTCAACGCTCGATCGAGGTATTTGTCAGCCTTTTTCCAAGAGGCATAGCTGAGGAGGACTCCTCCGACATCGAAGAAGATGGCCTTTATCCTCATGCGATCCATATCATCCCACACAGCTTTCTTAGAGATTACACATTTGGAACTGAAAAGTTTTCAATTAACCAACTTCTCAAGTTTGTCATGCATTATTGGTCTACCATCTGACCAAGTAGATTCATCTCACAACTCCGGCAAGGAACTGGATAGAGTTGAAAAGCTCGAATGATTGAATCATGTCGGGAGCTTTGAAAGCGATCTTCCTGCCATCGATCCTTTCTACGAATGGCATATTTGATACGCAGTCAGCGTAAGATGGGTCTGTGAAAGTTATTTCAGTTCGAACTGGTGACTTTATTTTGAATGGTTTTTGGTTTGAGCTGGCTGACAATGAGGCGATAGCCCTTTTGGCTCCCTCCTGTATGAGCCTCCGTGCAGATAGTGGTGCAGTGCACTTTGCTGAAGAGCGGCTGATTCCTTCCTTGACCGAGACCGTTTCCACTTCTCCAAGAAGTTCTCTGGCCTCGAGGCAAGCTGCCTTGTCACCTGTAACCATGACAACTGGCACGTCGTAGTGACCAGCGATTGCGGCATCCGTGCCAATTTCTCCAAGCTCCAGGTCGTTGAACTTGAGGGAGAAGATGCTTCCGGTGAACGTGTGTGCCATTACGCCATTAAGAGTCCCAGCTTTGGAGTGGTAACCAATCAGGAGAGCTGCCCTGAAAGAGGAATCGATACCTGACATGTGGTTCTTTGGCTTGGGTTGACCGCTGATAAAGCTGGCTCTATGATCTATCTTTTCGGGCAAGATATTGCGCATGTTTCCATGGGCATCGGTCACTAGGACATCTGTCGCTCCGCCGTCGAAAGCTCCAGCTATTGCAGCGTTCGCTTCGGCCGTTATCAACTCACGTTCTATCTGCCTGTCGGCAGAATCCCATTGTACCAATCCACTTATGCCTTCTAGATCTATGGAAATGAATACCTTCATCTTCCTCGAAGGGAGAAGCCTAACATTTCCTTATAACGGTTGTCTGACCATAGTTGCATATATATAGCCAAGCTGAAAAAAGCAAGGAAGAAATTCTCGAGCAATTGGATTGATTGTCGCAAGAGACATATAGGATTGAATCCTCTAGCTGCGTGCAAAGATGTGCCGTCTATTTGGTATGATCTCCAACGAGCCTTTAAGCGCTGAACGGTACCTCGTGGAAGCTGAATGTTCTTTGTTGCAGCAAAGCAGAGCAGATCCAGAAAGGCTTCAGGGAGATGGCTGGGGCATCGGTTACTATGTTGATGGTGCTTCATGCGCTGTTAGAAGTGAAAAACCAGTCTATGTGGAGGTCGACAGATTCAAATCCGTTGCCTTGAAGACGAGGTCTAAAATAATCTTGGCACATATAAGGAAGGCTAGCAATCCAAGAGGATTACCTTCGGAGAAGCTCCTTTCGATTGAGAACTCACAACCATTTTTCTTCAAGAACATCCTGTTTGTACACAATGGAACTATCAACATCCCAGATGAAGCATCGGAGCTTCTTGGAAATTATAAAGGGATGATCAAAGGGGTCAACGATAGCGAGATTTACTTTTGGTTTTTGGTGAAGTCACTTGAGGATGGGGAAAGTGTCGAGGCAGCCTTGATCGGTTTTGAGGATGCTCTCCAGAAACTTTGGCGGGACTGTTTCCAAAGTCATCCAATGAAGAGAAGGCCATATGTCGGGCTGAACGCGATCTTTAGCGATGGGGAGAAGCTCTATGCCTACTGCAGGTATTCGGAGGAAGACAGCTGCTCGCCATCCATCTGCCTTCGAGACCAGCCAGTCTTCCAGATGTGTTACCTGCCAGGAAACCCTTTAGTTGTAGCCTCTGAGAAGATGACAAAGAGCGACGAATGGATTCCATTGAAAAGCGGTCAGCTTTTAACCTCATGGGTCAAGGGGACGAAGGTAGAGCATAGAGTAGAGATGATAAGCGGATGATAGTAAACCTTTGGAGTATAGCTATCATCAATTTTTAGTAAAGCCTATCTTGCCATGTTGATGGCAGGATGCTATGGCCTATCCCATCATACCAAGAAGGATTTTCCTAACTAGAGGTGTGGGAAAACACAAGGAAAAACTCCAAAGCTTCGAGCTTGCTTTACGAAATGCAGGCATTGCGAAGTGCAACTTGGTGGGGGTATCCAGCATCTTTCCGCCAGGTTGCAAGCTTATCAGGACCGAGGAAGGGCTCCAGTATATCAGGGCTGGTCAGATCCTATTTTCCGTATTCTGCAGCAACTCTACAAACGAACCCAACCGCTTGATAGCTGCATCGGTTGGTTTGGCGATCCCACAGGAAAAGACGATGTATGGCTACCTTTCGGAACATACCTCTTTTGGAGAGACGCGCAAGAAAGCAGGAGACTATGCTGAGGATCTGGCCGCGACTATGCTAGCTACAACACTTGGATTGAGATTCGATGTCGACGAAAGCTATGATATTAAGAAAAAGCAGTGGCGCATCTCAGGCAAAATTGTGAAAACAACGAACGTTACGCAGTCCGCGGAAGGAGACAAGAATGGTCTATGGACGACGGTCTTCGCGGCTGGGGTATTCATCTAGAAACCAAAGGGGCGATTCCTAGTTCCGATAGCGACAGAGATCACCTGCAAAGAATCTTCAATGCTATGATGATCAATGTTGCCAAGATTAGAATAGGCGATGTGGCTATGACGAAATCTCCACTGCGGTATACCCAGATTAAAAATGGTGGAAGCCTCTCCAGTTGGAAGGAAGGCATCCTCCGGAGTATGTAAGGCAGAAGTGCAAGCGCTATGCCGATCGCCACTATGATCAGACCCACGATCGTCATGTGTGGTAGGTCTTGCAACATGCGTTAAGAAAGGTTGTGCACCCCGATATAAATTTTGGCAGGAGGCCTAAATTAGCTTGCATAAGGGTTGCGAAAAAGCCTCTTGATTCAAAATCGCTGGCAAGCATTTCATCGTGAGCCATATCCAGAAAACTTGGGCGTGAAGAGGTATGGAGCGAGCCTACTCGCATCATGCCCATAGCGAGGCTTCTGGAAACGAAAAGGCATCCTTCTAAGGCAATATAACAAAAGGGAAACTATCGAGTATTCAGCCTACTCCCCAGAGAAGATCATCGAGGGCTGTGATAGATCTGCCTTCGAATGTAAAAACCTTCTCCCTCTCCCTAAGAGTCTTCATGATTTCCCCCATGCTCTTTTCTTCCACCCTGTACCTGTCCAAGCCTTCATTTATAAAGTCGTAGTAAGTTTCCAAGATATATTCTTTGTCATCCCGAAGTTCCTCAACTCTTTCTGCACCCGGTACGAGAATCTGTGGCCTAAGTTCACTACGCGTCAGGAGTTCCTGTTGCTTGAAGAACCTCTTGATCTCCGAACCTTTCATCATCCTAAATATTAAACTGTCGACAGGAGAGCCATCCAATAACCTGTCGACCCTGATCTCCTTAGGAGTGGGCCTTGTAACAGCGATGAAGCTCATTTAAGCTTCGCCCTGCCTAGGCATCAAACATTTTTGAACTTAACTAGAAATATTATCCAGTTCCTTCCGTAGTAAAGGCAATTTTTGGCCCTGTGCCGTTACGCCTTTTAAAAGGGGGACTATTACTTACTTCTTTCAGTTTGATGGCCACAGTTGAATATATTTAGATCGAGCCAAGCCAAGGAGGGGCAGGAGAAAGAGAAATGCCAAGATTCAAGGGAATTGCGCAAAGGACAGTCTTGAGCAAAGAAGAGATGGAACTCCTTCTATCGATGCCGATGGAGGAGATAGACAGTTGGAGCCCGGTCAAAGTAATTATATTTCCAGACACGCGCTCTCTCTACGAAGCTTTCGCAAGATCTGTAGCCACGCTGATTAAGAGAAACAACGAAAGTGGCAAGGAAACTAAGATAATATTGCCTGTTGGGCCCACGCCTCAATATCCATTGCTTGCAGAAATAACAAACAAAGAAAGGATAAGCTGGAAGAATGTTTGGACATTCAACATGGATGAGTATCTTGATTGGCAGGGCAGGCCGGTTCCAGAAGACCATCCGATGAGCTTCAAGGGTTACATGAAGAAGAACCTGTTTAAACTGATTGAGCAGGAGCTCAGGATACCAGAGGAACAGGCCATGTTTCCAGATCCGTTCAAACCCGATGCTATCGATGACAAGATCGAGGAGCTTGGGGGTGTAGACACCGCTTATGGGGGCATAGGTTACCATGGACACATAGCGTTTAATGAGCCTGTCGACACATATTTCATCAGACTTACGCCCGAGGAGTTCAAGAGATCCAAGACGAGAGTCGTGACCCTAAATCCGGATACATTTGTCGTTAACAGTATATGCGGAATAGGAGGCAATCCCTATGGTCTTCCCCCTATGGCTGTAACAATAGGAATGAAGCCGATACTGGATGCGAGAAGGATAGAGCTCTACTGTGATGGAGGGGACCTGAACTGGCAGTTAGCCAGTTTCAGAATAGCGTGCATGCATCCACCAACTCTTGACAGGCCAGTCACCTTCGTGCAAGAGCACCCGAATCCGAAGGAAACTGTGGCGATACATGCTGATGCAAGGACCGCAGCGCCAATAAGGATGGCACCAAAATAGCATAAAGAAAACCAGCTCAGAGGGAGGGGGGAGCTTGCTAGCAGGTATTTAAGTGAGGACGAAGCAACTGTAGAGCAAGCTGAGAAGGGTATGGCACCTAATTTCAGTAGAGATTCCGGAAGGGCTGTGTGATGAACGAAGATCTGGTCTTGGTACTTGATTGTGGCTCGACAAACATAAGGGCGGTCGCGGTAAGCGCGAAGGGGGAGTTTGTGGCAAGCTCAAGCAAGGCCAACAGGTCGGTAGAGCAGCCCGGAGGAAAGGCTGGCTGGAAGATCTGGAATTTGGAAGAAATTTGGAGAAAGGTCAGTGAAGCATCAAGAGAAGTTGTTCGTAAAGTCGGAACAGATCGAATCGAGGCGGTCACATTGACGACATGGGGAGCTGATGGGGCCCCAGTCTCAAGGGATGGTACCTTGACTTACCCTCCGATCTCTTGGCAGTGCCAAAGAACTGCAAGCATGGCCTTGGAGATAAAGAAGAGAATGTCCGCCTGGGAGATATACAAGATAACGGGCTACCAAGTAATTTCATTCAATACAATATTGAAACTGATGTGGTTGAGAAAAAATGTGCCAAAGGCATTGGACAGGGCGTACACCTGGTTGATGATGCCCGGGCTCCTTGCCTTCAAGCTGACAGATGAGTTCCACATAGAGCCGACAAGCGCATCGACGACCATGGCCATGGACCTTGGAAGGAGAGACTGGTCAAAAAGGATCTTGGGACTTGCTGGCTTAGATCCAACTTTCTTTCCAAGGTGGAGCGAACCTGGAGATGTGATAGGTGAGGTTACGGCTGAAAGTGCGCGAGTGTGCAATATAAGAGCTGGAACGCCAGTAGTTGCTTCGGGACATGATACCCAGTTTGCACTTGTCGGCTCAGGAGCGAAGCCCAACGAGATTGTACTTTCAAGCGGAACTTGGGAGATCTTAGAGGTACGCGTTCCAAGTTTTAGGCCCAATAGGGTGGGATTCGAGGGAGGAATGATAATAGAAGCGGACGCGGAAAAGGGCCTTTGGAATCCGCAGCTTCTAATGATGGGCTCTGCTGTTCTTGAATGGATCAGGGAAAAATTCTACTCCAATCTTGGTGGCAGGGACTACAGGACCATGATCGAAGAGGCAGCAAGCGTATGTGCGGGATCTGGAGGCATAATGGTTGTTCCAAGCTTCGTTCCTGATAGCGGTCCAACAAGAAAGTATGGGACGAAAGGCATGATTCTAGGATTGACACTGCCAGCCTCTCGATCGCATGTGTACCGTGCTTCTCTTGAGGGGCTTTCTTACCAGTTGCGGCTCGCACTCCAGACGATCGAAAAATCTGTTGGTTTCAAGGCAAAGGGTATACGTGTAGTTGGAGGCGGTTCGAGAAACGACCTCTGGAACCAGATCAGGTCGGACGTTACCGGCCTTCCAGTTACAGTTATGGAACAAAAGGAGGCGACTGTTCTTGGTGCAGCGCTTACAGCATTCGTGGGGATAGGGCGGTACGGTTCCATCGGTGAAGCCTTAAGAGCCATCAAGTTAAGGAAGAAAATTTTCAGGCCGAGCAAGGATAAAAGGACATATGAGAAACTTTTCCGAAAGTTCAAGGAGCTGCCTCCGAAGCTTGCGGGATTTTTTTAAGAGAAGGGGCATGATGAACGTAATAGATGAGCCGGCATATAGGGACAAGAAATTCGTTTTCAAGGACAGGTTGCAAGCCGCGGAGATCTTGGCAGAAAAGCTGAGACGATGCATCGACTTTAATGTTGGTGCTCAGCTACTTGCCGTGCCTTCTGGTGGAGTGCCAATAGGATACGTGATTGCGAAGAGGCTGAACGTCGCTTTCGACGTAATAGTGGTAAGGAAGATACAGATACCGTGGAACAAGGAGGCGGGATTCGGAGCCGTGACCTGGGATGGGGAGGTTATGCTAAATGAAAGATTGGTTAGGAGCCTTGGGCTTGGTGCTGAGACAGTGGAACGTTCGATACTCCAGGCTCGAGACTCTGTTCGGGAAAGGGTTCGGAAGTTCAGGGGCGATGAGCCGTTTCCAGAATTGAAGGGCCTCATTGTGGTTTTAGTGGATGACGGATTGGCTTCGGGATTTACGATGCTCGCTGCAGTAAATTGTGTTCGCAGAAGATCTCCAAAGGGGATTTTGGTTGCCGTGCCTACGGCATCGAGCACCGCGGTGGAGCTACTTGAAGATAAGGTTGACAAGCTGGTTTGCCTGAACGTGAGGAGGGGCCCGATCTTTGCAGTCGCAGATGCCTATCTGAACTGGCACGATCTGTCAGATGAAGAGGTTATGGCGTACCTGGCTGAAATCCGAGGTGTTTCGAAGCACCCCCAGCCAAAAAGCTGATAGCTTCCAATTGATATGGTTGCTTTGAATGATCATGATGGACCTATCGAAGTACCGCATAGTTGACCTATCTTCGGAGATTGTGCCAGGAGTTCTGAGTGGGGAGCGATACATCCACGGAACATCTAGACGAAGGTTTGAACTTAGGAGGTTCGTTTATGCACCAGATGGAACATTCATGAACTGGGTTTACACAGAAACGCACATTGGGACGCATGTCGAATGCCCTTCGCATTATTTGGAGAATGGCAAAGATGTTTCCTCTCTTCCATTGAGTACCTTTATGGGGGAGGCTGTGGTTGTGAATGCAAAGGGCAGGCGAGCAGAACCAATCACACCTGTAGATATGGAGTCCGGAGGGGTCGCTGAGGGTGACATCGTTTTGATGTATAGTGGATGGAGCGGGGAGGACAAGCCATTCATTGGAAAGGAAACTGCGAAGTGGCTGCGGGAGAGGAAGGTGAAGATGATAGGGGTTGACGACTCCATAGGCGTTGAAGCCAGGGGTTCGATGGCAACGCACGATTACCTTCTGAGAAGCGACATACCCATAATAGAGGGGCTCTGCCACCTCGAAGAGTTGAAAAGGAAGAGGGTGTTTTTCATCGCCCTTCCGCTAAGGGTGAAGGGCCTTGACTCATCATGGGTTAGAGCTGTAGCGCTGGAGGAAATTTAACCACAATCAGGAGGGGGGCTCCATTCGAGGTTTATGCCAACCGATCCCTTGTTCAAAAGAATCTTGACATAGATACCAGAGTCTGGCACACAAGCTTAAGAACATTAAGCCTGTCCAAATAGTGGTCGATATTGAATGGACAGATCGATCAGAAGAAAACTTTACTTGAGGAGAAAGGAGGCAACATGCGCTATTTTATTTCTTCTCTTCTTTGCTATAATGCACACTGTTTTAGTTGCCGACTGGAAGCAGAAGGATTGTAAGCTTAAGGTCATAATTGTTGCCGATGCCCCTAATTCCCCTGTCGACGTTAATATTTACCTGTCCTCCGATTATGATGTGAGGGACTCAATTCCGAGATCGAACGTTGAGTCGATTAATGTCGAAGTATCTTCTGGAGATATCATGATTCATGGCAAAAGCAACAATAATGTAATCGTTATCGATTTTGAGAAAATAGGACTGTTAAGATCGATGTTTAATGCTGAGGAAGCGCAACCCATTGAAGTCGTTGCTGTTGGGAACGTTACAATCTACTGCCGCCTTTTCGTCCTGTCTGAGACGAAAATTGGTGAAGTAGTGTGCTACAGTACGGTCTACGCAGTACAAAACATTAAAGGTGTAGCATACCCCATATTCGGCAATTTTGCAAATGAGAAGGTGCGAACGAGAGACTGTGCTGTCTGGTTCTCATTGGCAATCTCTCTTCTCTTATTCATGTTGTTGTCCCGCAAACTGCAAATCCCGTGGGCGGAAAGGCTTCCCATCGTAACATGCACCCTAACTGGTGTGATGTTTGGATTGTATGTATATGCCGGAACTGGATTGGACATCCTGATGGCCGATAGCTTCTCGACACCTAGCATATTAACGGTTCTAGCGCTTGGATCGCTTCTTCACTCCAGTTTCTCGCATCTCTTCAATGATTTCTTCCTCGGTTTTCTCCCTGCAGGAGTGGCGTTCGAAAGCGGCCTAAGGTGGAAAAGTAGAAAAGCGATGGCCGAGACCTATTTGGCTTCGTTCTTCCTCTTCAATCTTCTTATCACGGCAATCAGTTATCCAATGCATGGCATTCCGCCCATGGGGTCTTCTTATCCGGTCATATCTTTGGCTACGGTCCTTGTATCCCTGCTCTTTATATTCAGGGAAAAGATTGTGTCAGATGCTGCTGAGAAAAAGGCCTCCGCCAGGCTTGTCATTCTGTGTGGATTTGGATCCTATCCTCTCCTGCGTGGGATATATGATTGGCTGGGATATATTATCGAGTACCCGACGAACCGAGGAATTGTAGGAGAGGGAGCGAGCCACCTAATGGTTTTTGCATTTACTTTATTTATCACCTTTTCTGCCAGAGAGTATTTGGCCAAGCAGGAACTGGTCCTAGGGGTATGAAGCCAATACTGAGTAAAGTCTAGTAGGTCAAGTTTCTGATACGTTTCGCATGATGGGTTGCAAAGATCTTGGGGCAGATCTGGAGCAGCTTTTCCCATCACCGGGATGAATTTGATAACCGTTATTAGATGCTCTATCGGCTTCGGGGTCATGGAAAAATGCAATGAATTAGATTTGAGAATTGAGATGCCGAATCTAAGAACTCCGATGTCGTTCATAGTAGACGATTCGGCGCCTTGCATAAATCCCCTCTACTACTACAGGGTGCAGGTTGGACCGTCGACGCCTGAATATTACAGTGAGATGAAGGGAATACCGAACGATTTTCTACGCGAATTCGTCGAGATCGTGGTCGAATATGGGGTCAAGGGGAAATTCACCGTGATACCTTTTCCAGCCGGACTTGGGAGCATCGAGACTTGGCTGCAGGGTTACAGCGTGAGTGAGATGAGGGAGTGGCTGGACATCGTAAGGCAAAAGCTTCTTGATTACTTCGACATCACGCCAGAGATGCTTACCCACACTCTAGCATTGAACTTGGAGACGAATGCAACAATTCCATCAGCCGAACAGGAGGATTGGCACAAGAAACAGAACTTTGATACCCTTGTCCCGTACATCTCGAGGGCGCTCGAGATATTGCGGGATGCCAGACTTTCTCCCAACGGAGTTACATCTCCTGGAGCTTTTGGATATACGATCGAGGGCGATTATGCCAGAGCGGTACTAGAGGCCGAGAAACGCGTGAACGGAAGGAAGGTAGCTTGGTACTTCCTGCATACCGAAGAAGAATCAAAGATCGTAATGCCGAAACTGATGTACATGGACAGGTGGAAAGGCGAAGCAGTGGTAAGCATGGTAAGTTGCAATGATGACTGGATCTGGGAGACGATGACCCAAGATGTCCGCTCCAAGTGGAAGGAAGACCTCATATCCACCTATGCTGACAAGTACATCTCTTCAGATGGCAGGTCTGGAAGACTTGTTGAGGTTCTGAACGCTGGTAGTTACGTGGCATTCCACACTCACTGGAACTCGCTCTACTCCAATGGAGCAAAAATCGGCCTAAGGGTGATGCATGAAGTATTTAATCGAATCAACTCTTTGTTGGGAGAAAGGATTCAGTGGATGAAGTTTAGCGAGGTTGCCATGCTGACAGCAGCTGCCAAGTCCCTGAATTTTAAGATCGTAGAAAAAGAAGATGAACTAGCTCTAGAACTTGACTCGCCCTTTCCATGCCGGAACCTTACAATCAGCTTCAGATATGGAGGAAAGGTCAAGGAAGCTTACCTATCCAGATCTGGAGAGAGATCTAATGAAATTCCGATCAGAGAGGCGGAGGAGGGGAGTACTAGACTTGAAAGCAATGCATGGATACGGAGAAATGGCAGAATATTCTTCTGCGTAGACCTTTCTAAAGGGAACAAGATTAGATTTAGCCTAAACTAGATCGAAAGAAGTGGAACAGGCAGGTTGGTGCAAGGCGGAAGAACGTTTGCGGAAAAATTTGTCTCCTGTACCTTTCAATTTTGAGGGAGCATGACCGTCGAATTCATATATGTGCCATTTTAGAAAGTTGGCACCTTGCAATCTGAGGAAAAAACAGGATTCAGCTTGAAGCAGAACCTATTGCTACTCTTCGCTGTAAACGTTGGAGTTTCGATTGTAAGCAGCTACATAACACCGATCTGGCCCCTCTATCTAGAGAGTCTTGGGGCGACGGTCTTCGAGGTTTCGTTGGTCGCATCGATCATAAACTTGGCGGACACTTCACTTAGGACGGTAACGGGCCTCGGCTCCGACATTTATGGTAGACGATTGTTTATCGTAGCTAGCAGTTTTATAAGTTCCATTGCTCTATTCCTCTATCCATTCGCACACTCGTGGCAAAGTCTAGTTCCTTTAGCAATTTTTTACGCAGCCAGCTTCTCCTTCTTCATGCCAGCAAGGACAGCATACGTTGCGGACTGTTCTCCACCGAAGCTCAGAACGAAGATCTACAGCGCAATAAACATATCTTGGCCCATCGGGTCGATACTCGGTCCGATCATGGGAGGGGTTATCTCAGAGAGGTTCGGATGGAACTATGCATTCTACATAGCCTCGGCAATATCGGCCTTGACGATAATCCCAGGCATAATCATGAGGGAGGGTAAGCGCTCGAGAAAGAGCAGCAAGCTAAGCATCGGGAGCTTGAAGCCAGCTTCTCCTTTTTTCATCCTTAATTTCCTGACTGGGTTCGGGATGGGTATTACGAGCGCCATTATTCCCCTATATGTTCAGTTTGCTTTTGACGCGACTCCAACAGAGGTTGGATTTTTCTTCTCGATTGGCTCTGGCATTGCAATGCTTCTTGCTCAATTGCCCGCTAGCTGGGCTCCATCCAAGTATGGAAGGAGGAAAACGCTCCTTCTGTCTCAATCAGCTTTGCCTTTCGCATTCTTGCTTTGGCCCTTTGCAAGAAATTATATGGTTCTCATCCTGATCTACATGTTGATAAACGGGTTCTGGAGCATGACCTGGCCAAGCGGCCTTTCACTCCTCATGGATACTGTTGAACAGGAGAAGAGAGGGATCGTCACAGGTTTCTCCCAAACTTCACTGATGTTGGGCTTCTCAGCAGGCCCGCTCCTTGGGGGCTTTTTATGGGAGAAGATTAATCCAACCACCCCATTCTATGCCTCATCTGTACTTTTCGCGCTGAGCCTTCCTATCATTTACAGACTCAAAAATCTGAAAAAAGCTGCATGAGGAAAAATCCTGCAGGGCTCGCTTGCTGCATATGGAAAAGAGATAACTTTTTGAATTATTATGAAGCTTCGAAAGTCTTTCCGAGGAACTGTGCTATGCATTATGGACAGTCCCTTTTTCGGGTATAGTTGTCAGCAGTGGCATTCTTACCCCCATGTCGAGCAGCAAAGATGTGATAAGCAAGTAAGACGGCCCAAGATTTTCCCATATAATGCCACCGATTATGGGAGCAGGTATCGTTGCAAGACCACCACACAAACCAACGATTCCCCTCCACCTTCCCCTGATGTTGATCGGAGCCAGCTCAACCTGCAGAGGATCTATGGCGACATAATCAACTATCGTCCTGAACCCTCCCAGGATCGATGAAACGATAAGATAAGCTGGAGAAGGAGCGAAGACAAGCACTATTAAAGAGGCCCAGTACATGGGTTCAACAAAATAGATCAACTTTTTCCGCCCAATGGTGTTCGCCAAACTTCCTAAAGAAGCTGAAAATAGGGCTTGGACCACAAGGCTTGCTGTAGCCATACCCCCTAAAATGAATTGATCTGCGCCCTTGACCTCATAGGCGAACAGCTGCATGAATGGACCAACCATGCCCATAGAGAAGGAACTCGCAATGGAGAAGGTCGCATACCTCTTCAATGCCCTCCCGATTTTGAAAACCTCCCGGTAACCTTCGACG
>CAZWAU010000186.1:0-18874 GCA_964631995.1 uncultured Nitrososphaerota archaeon | reverse complement strand
GTGTTAGAATTGATACCAGAACTGCCATACGAAATGCCTCGAATGATAAGTTACCACCAACCTGGAAGCCATTTTCAGGAGAGCTGATTTGCAAGTGCGCGAAGTTTGCAACTAAAACAAAGCCCCTGGTTAGAGGCTCTGGCGCGGTCTGATAGATCAAAAGCCTTGAAAGTGCTATGCCCTTCTCCTCTCCTATATAGAAGAAGCCCGCTATACCAACTTGGTGCATGAACATGAGCTATGAAGGTCTTCGAGAGGCTCATCTTTTTCTGCAAGCAAATTCTTATATAGGGTATACTTATGAGTATAATACTTATGAGTATACTTTTTTACGACAGGAAGCCGGAACTCTCCATCCTAAATGAAGCTGTTACTTCAGAGAGGGCTGAGTTGATCATCCTTTATGGTCGTAGAAGAATAGGGAAAACATCACTCTCGAGAAGACTTCTTGAGCAATACTCCGGAATTTATATTTACGTGGGAAGTTCGAGTGTCCAAGAGTTTTTAACTGACGCTTCAAAAGCCATGGGAAAGACATTTAGTTCACTAGACGACTTTTTAGACTATGTTTTCCTAGAATTTGGTAAGGAGCGAAAAATTTTGATTTTGGATGAATACCAAAGGATATCAAAAAAGCTTTCTCCTAGAGTACAGTATCATTGGGACGCCAGTTCAAATAAAAGTAAGATTAAGCTTTTATTGCTTGGTTCAACTATTGGAATGGTGGAAAGAGATATTAGTTACACTGGCCCACTTTATGGCCGTTCGACGAAAATAATTAGGTTGGATGGATTCGATTATAAGACTGTAAGGGAAATATTTAGAGAGAAAGAAGAAGATATTTTAAAGATATACTCCATTTTAGGAGGTACACCTCATTATTTAATGCTATATGAAAAATCCAAAACGACAGAGGAAAACATTAGAAACATGTTCTTAAAACCTGGAGCACCTCTATATGAAGAAGTTGAAAGACTGTTGTCAACTGAACTTAGAGATCCTTCCAGGTATCTTGAGATACTTGAAGCAATAAGTATGGGAAAGGTAACCCTGAAAGAAATATCAGATTACACTGGCTTAGAAAGGAATCAATTAAAGAAGTATTTACTTATTCTTGAGAAATTGACACTGATAGAACGTGAGACAAGCATAATAAAAAGAGGAATACCAAGATACAATTATAGAGACAACTTTTTCCATTTTTATATGAAGTTTATTTATCCAAATATTCCCTTTATAGAGTTGAGGCAGGAAGCGTATGTCTTAAAGAAAATAATGACAGAATTGAAATCACACATAGGCAGGGTCTTCGAGAAAGTATGTTTATCGATTCTTTCAAAAAAATTTCATGGATATAAAGTTGGAGCATATTGGGATAGAGAAGGAAACGAAGTAGATGCAATAGCCATTAGCGAAGAAAAGGTAATGTTCTTTGAGTGCAAGATAGGAAAATTAAGCCGATCTGATGCAATAAAGTTTAAGGGAAAAATATCCATCTTGGCAAAGAAATTAAATTTCACAAATTTTCAAAGTTGCTTTATAGTGCCAGAAAAAAGTAAGGATGAAATAGAAAGAATAAAAATCTTAGAGCTTAAACAACTGCTATCTTAACACTATCACATTGCAGCCCCTTAAGGATCCGAGAACCTCTGCCACCTTCTCTTCTCCCTCCGAACCCGAGTTCCAGGTCTGATATCTTTGCCAAAAATAGGTATCGATGGCCACAAATGATGTTAGGATGAGAATGATTACGAATAGTCATTTGCGAATAATATACAATGACTTTTACGAATAGTCCTCTCCATCTTCGAGAACTCTTCAGAGATTATCAGGAGGTCAACATCGCTCCACTGCAGGTCCTCCCCTGGCGTTCGAGCCGAAGATTATTGCCGAGTTAACTTTGAATGGCATCTGGCTAGAAAGCTTGATTGTGGCATCCCTCAGCCCCTCCTCGGTCATCTGGGCGCCCCCTCAACGAAGTCGATTAACTTCCTAGCGCTATCTAACAACTCCTTGGCCTTTAACTCGTCATACAACTCGTAAATCCTCGTTCTCTATTGACCATGCAAGGTCCAGCTCAGGCACCCTTTCCCATGGTACATGAAAGTCATCATTCTCGACAGACCACCAAACATCGACCATCATGGTCGACTCGAATTGCACAACGCCACTTTTATCGCATCTTATTTCATCGATGGAGCAGCTGAGTTCTAGGACCATGCCTATCTCCTTCTTCACGCTCGGTTTCAACCCATACAGTTTAGCAAAGAACTCTGACCTCAGATGTCCTGACAGAGCATATAGAGCCTGAAATATCAAAAAGGATAAATAAAAAAAAATAGTTTTCGCCTTGGGGATATAAGTATGGTAAATGCAACCGAAGCAATTCATGAAAAGATTCCATGGTTCCTTGTCATAATACTCAGCGCTTTTTTAGGAGTTTTTGGGATGGTGTGGCTACAATTACTACCATCGAATCTCTTAAGTTACTACAGTTTCGGTAGTATAATCTGCCAAATGAACATCATGGCAGCGCCCTTCATAGTTTTAATTTTCTCTGCTATTTTCTCAAAACTAATTGGGAAGAAAATTGCCTTGAGTACTTTAACATACCTCTATGTCGTGGCGTATACGAGTTCTTTGTACCTTAATTGTTACGATCCTATAGAATTTTCCGACGTAGTATCGAGCAGGTATATGAACGAAGACTGGTCGGCTGCTTACGTTCCTTGGTTCATGGCTCCTTCTAAAGATATTGCAAGCCAACTTTTGTCAGGGCACGTTTCCGTCCCTTGGGCAGACTGGATTCCAGTCATAACATACCATTCGCTATTAATTTTCCTTCTTGGTTTCTTCTTCATTCTGATAGCAACGCTATTCAGGCGCCAATGGATCGACATCGAGAAGGTTCCTTTCCCGCAAGCGTTACTTGCCTATGAACTTGTAAGGAGGTTTTCTGAAGAGAAGAAATCGATAATGGATAAGATTGGAAGGCCTTTCTTTATCGGCATCCTTCTTGGTTTGGCTTTTCAGGTCCCTGTTTTCATGACTGTCGTCTTTCCGTGGTTCCCGGATGTCTATGGCTGGAAGACCCTGTGCGCCTCGGGTCAATGGTACGTGCAACCTGGCACAACTTTCGCGAGTATAGTCGGTTTATCCGCATTTCAAGAGCATCCGGCCATGGTGGCTATAGGGTACCTCGCACCCCTTTCCATCAGCTTCAATGCATGGTTCTGGCACTTGATTTACATCGTTTTGATGCAGGTGGCATACGCGATGGGCTACTATTCCGGCATGGAAGGAATAGGAGGATGTGGCCGCGCGTGGTGCAGTCCTTCTGGATTGACTGAGGCGCCATTTAAATTCCAAGCCGTCTCCTACGGGGGTGGCCTCCTCGGCCTCGCTATCTTCGGCCTGTTCCGCGAGAGACGCTACATAGGAGAAACCCTCAGGGTGGCATTCCAAAAACGTTCAAGTGACCGTTTTGATATTGAGAAGAGAGAGGCGCTGAATTATAGGGACACGTACCTATCACTAGGATTGTTGTTCATCGCAATAGTCATCTTTTTTATGATCGCTGGTCTTGGCTTCGTTGGAGCGCTTCTCGTTCCCATCAGCTACCTGCTCTTCTGGATTGCAAATGCCAGAATGTATGGGTTGGCGGGTATCAGCTCAGCCGGATTGGACCATGGCAATACCCTTTTCAGGCTCATGGTTTGGCCTACAGCGCCAGACCCTCCCACCCGGGAATTCGTGCTGTCAGCCTATTATGTGCGCCGTGGCATGGACAGCCCTGACGCGATGTCGAACGGATCGATTTTTACTGGTTTTGCCTGCTATAAGATGGCCAGCCTTACGGGCGTGAAAAACTCGGATGTCTTGAAGGCGATGCTCGTGGCGACGGTAATCGTTCCCCTAGCATCGCTCATAACTTACATCCAGCTCTGCTACTCTTATGGCGGAACGGTTTTTGCAAGCGCCGCGATCTGCGTCGATACGAATCAGTTCTTTAACATAAGCAATCCTTTGCGATGGAGCACCGTTCCCGCGGCGGAACCTCTGGCATCTTACGTGTTCGCGGGTTTCATCATCGTAGCTGCACTGGAACTCCTTCACTCGAGGTTCATTTGGTTTCCATTCGAGCCTGTGGGATTCATCATTGGGACGACCTTCCTTTCCGTGCTGTGGGGATATTGGGGTCCTTTCTTAATCGCTTGGGTTTTGAAAACTATCACGTTGAGGGTTGGTGGCAGCAAATTATACGAGAACTTAGGTGTTCCAATCGCGGGTGGCTTTGTGGCTGGCAATATCGTGGCGCTCATCGTTGGTGGAATCATGGGTATTCTAAAGTTCTTCATTCCATACTAGGAGAGAGAAATTAAGCATGCCCAGGCTAGCGATAAACGGCGGGGAAAAAGTTCGAACGAAGCTCTGGCCCAAATGGCCTGTGTGGGATGAGCGTGAGATTAAGGCGTTGGAGGAGGTCATCCGAAGTGGACATTGGGGCAGGCTCTACGAAGGCTCCAAGGTAGAACAGTTCGAAAAGGCATTTGCCGCATATCAGGATGCCAGATTCGGTATTGCGGTGACGAGCGGGACAGCTGCGCTAACCGTCGCGCTTAAAGCTGCAGGCATAGATGTTGGTGATGAAGTGATCGTCCCAGCGTATACGTTCATTGCCACAGCGACATGCGCACTTCAGGTCAATGCAGTCCCCGTATTTGTGGATGTGGAGCTGGACACGATCAACATCGACCCAGCGGAAATTGAGGCGGCTATTACACCTCGTACTCGTGCAGTTATTCCTGTGCACTGGCAAGGACGGGCCGCAGATATGGACCGTATACTCGAAATTGCGAAGCGGCACAACCTCGTCGTGGTTGAGGACGCTTGTCATGGCTGGGGCGCGATGTGGAAGGACCGCAAGGTTGGCGCCATCGGAGATCTTGGCGGGTTCAGTTTCCAGATGAGCAAGAACATCACTTCGGGCGAGGGCGGAATAGTCCTGACCAATGACGAGGAGCTTGCAGCGAAGGCTTATTCGTACCAACACATTGGCCGAATTCCGGGCAGGCCTTTCTATGAGCACCACTATGTTGGCTGGAACTTCCGTATGACTGAGTTTGAGGCAGCCGTGCTGTTGGTGCAACTTGAACGCCTCGAAGAGCAGACCGTTCGACGCGAGGAGAATGCCAAATTTCTCGACAAGGAGTTAAGAAATATCGATGGTATAAGGCCACTCCGTCGCGAGTCTTACATGACACGAATATCTTGGCATGGCTACAGTTTCCGCTATGAACAAGATGCGTTCGGTGGCGTGTCGCGCGACCGCTTCCTGCAAGCGCTCAATGCAGAGGGTGTTAGAGCTTTTGAAGGGTATTCGCATCCCCTTTACAAAAACCCTCTCTTTATCGAGCGGCGCTTCGGTCGCATTGCCGAGATTATAAAGTTCCCTGACTATCGATCTGTTTACTGCCCGAATTCAGAGCGCTTATGTCAAGAGCATGTGATCCTAGACCATGCAATGCTCCTAGGCACCACCGAAGACATGCAGGATATCGTGGGCGCTGTGGAGAAGATCAGGGAGAACATCGAAGAGCTGAGGACCCAAAGTTCTGGATGACGAAAGGGGCGGTCTAGTTATCCTTACAGTCCTTGACTTGAATATGGAGTACTCTGCATCATTTGGGATGCCCAAACCATTATGGGCGAAAAGAAGGCCGCCCAAGAGAGAAACGGATAGCCTTTCCACAGCCATGGCCGTTCACGCAACGAAAAAACCTCGACAAATTATTTATGCTGTGCCACTTAATTTCGTCTTGAAGATTGGAGCAGGTTGGCCACTTACCAACTGCATGACATGGCGCACTTTACCAGAGATGGGCCACGCAAGGACTGGTTCAGGCGCTGGCTTTAATCTTAAAACATAGAAAAAACCAAAGATATAGAAATCATTCTTTGGAAGAAATATGATGAAGAATGATATTTGATCGTTACCACAGCCGAGCCCAAAAAAAGAAACAGTGTAAACCGCTGAAGATATAAAGAAACTAGCGCTACATTTGAGTGAATAAGGCCTAAAATATTCAAAACTGATCGATTCTGAGCATCATTTTTTGGGAAGATAAATAGATTGAGGGCTTGCGCTCAGCAATTATAAGGTCAGTGACGAGACAAGATTTAATGTCGACTAAATCCAGTGGCTCGGAGAGTCTCTCCTTATGCCCCAAACTTGGGTTGGCAGGTGCGCCTAAATTTACCTGAGGAGAGATGTCTGAAACTTGAGAAGGTTCAGGAAAAAAGCTCGGGAGGCACTTTGTCCTGATGGAAACCAAGGAATCTATAAACAAAATGATCAGCTCAAGGAACCTCTATGCCATTGAGGTTGGACAGCGCATAAGTGAACGAAATCTCGGCGCAATGGTCAGAGCCATTTAATTCCGATACCAATATTCTTGAAGTGAGGATCATTCGTTACCACGTATTCAGCTCTCTTCGTGGATACGAATGATGCTATCAGGGCATCCGCTATAGGTAATGATGGATGGCCAAGTAGAAGCTCACCAGCGACAATAGAAAGTTGCTCATCAATGGGAATGATCTTCGCACCCCTGCTCTTGAGGGCCTCTATTCGATTTAAAGCGGCTTCTACGCCCATCCTCGAACCAGCAATCTTCAAGAACTAGTGCCCTCTACGCATGCTAGTGGAAATATCGAGAGGCATAACTAGGCAAGAAGCAGGTGGCTTCGCTGAGCTATGATCGAGACAGCTTTGGTACATCTCTACGATACGAGCATAACTCGTGCCTATCGCAGGATAGCTGAGCGAAGAGGAAAGCAGATAGCTCAGATAGCAGCTGCTAGAAAGTTGCTCATGTACTACTGGGCCATAATGAAGAAAAAGCAACCATATCACGATCAGTCATTCTTTTCTCCTCGATGAAACATTGTCCTTCGTAGACGTTAGAGCAATTGGGGAGTCTGGACGCGGACTGAGCCATGGTGGGCGAATAGGTAAATGCATTTGTCAATGGAGATGGTGGGGAATTATCTCCATTGCCAAGAGGTTTATCCTCTAGCCCATCATAGCTTTCATGACCTGATTTAACAGCTTGAGGCTCTTGAACCCATTGGCCCTGCAGATCCCTCGAACTCGTTAAGGGCTGGGGAGCCTTATTACTGCCACCACTATCAGCTTCATCCTATTTCCACAAACACCACTAACAGAAAAAACCACCATTTACGTCCAAAACTTAAATATCTCATTTAAATGATGAAAAATTTGGATAGTATGAGAGTTCTTGTCACGGGAGCCAGTGGGGGTCTTGGGCCTTACGTCGTTGCTGAGCTGGAACGAGCAGGACATGAGCTGGTCCTGTTTTCCCGTCGTCCACCAGCACTGAGCCGTTGGCCATGGGTGCAAGGGGACATCAACTCCTTCGAGGACTGCAAGCGTGCCGTCGATGAAGGATTTGACGCTATCCAGCATCTTGCTGCACAGGCCTGGCCAACCGACCACCCAATGGAGATGAAGGTCGCTGAGGAAAAGGGGATACCGTTCGATGCGACGATGCGGACAAACATCATGGGAACTTATTATCTCCTCCGTGCCGCTCTTTCTAAGGACATTCGTATCTTTGTAATGACTAGCAGCAACTGTGCCCTTGGACATGGCTTTCGAATCAGCAACACTCCATTCCCCTTCCGATATCTTCCAGTTGACGAAGGACACCCTTCGGATGTAGAGGACTCCTATTCATTCAGCAAGCTGGCAGGGGAGATGCTCCTAGAGTCGTACACTCGTGCCTACGGCATGAGGACCTATGCCTTGCGATCAGCTGGCATCTGTGATGCGCAGAGGCGCTTGGAGATGGCGCAGCGTGCTAAACCTGCAAAGGCTTGGGATCCGTGGCTATGGGCCTGGGTGGGCAGCGAAGACGTAGCCTTGGCGCATCGCCTGCTCATGGAGAGAGCCCATGAGATCGAGCCGCATGGAGTCTTCTACTGCAATGCTGATGATACCACAGCCTTGCAGCCTAGTCTGGAGCTGATCGAGCAGTTCAATCCAGCTCTACTCACATTGGTCAAGGACCTTGAGGGGCATGCATCCATGTTCTCAAATCAAAAGCTCCGCTGCGCTGTTGGTTGGGAACCGCGCACCTCGTGGCGGAAGCACATGCAGGGCGAGGTGAGTTAATTAATGAAAAATCCACTTGGTATGGGGGTCGTAGGCGCTGGTGCAATTGGAATTAGGGCCGCCTTAAGCCACCTCAGCTTACCGGACGTGCAGGATCGAGTTTATCTCGCCGCAGTATGCGACCCAGTACCTGGCCGTGCCGAGGCAGCCGCTAAAAAGTACGGAGTTTCAGCACATTATGAAACCTACGAGGAACTTTTGGCCGATCCAAACGTCGATGCCGTGACGCTGTGCTCGCCCATCGGCCTTCATTACGAGCAAGGAATGATGGCGATCGAAGCTGGCAAGCATGTCCACTTTAACAAGACGATGACGACAACCGTAGATGAAGCTGATCGGATAATCTCTAGGGCGAAAGCGAATGACGTCCGCATTGTCGCATCACCAGGAATGATGCTCCAGCCACACAATCGGCGCATTCGCAAGCTCATTTTACAAGGGGCCTTGGGAAAACTCGTCTGGGCTGCGACTGGAGTTGCGACTGGCGACTATCACCTCAAGGAGGAATTCCGTGGTGGACATGATGTGCTCACAAATATCGACCCAAGCTGGTATTTCAAAAAGCCTGGCGGTGGTCCACAGTATGATGTGACCGTCTACTGCCTGCACAATCTTACAGGCATCGTTGGCCCAGCGAAGAGGGTAATGGCATTTTCAGGTCTGGTGCTGCCAGAACGTGAGTTTCTCGGGAGGAAGATCGTCTGCGATATGGACGACAGCACCCTCATGTTGCTTGACTTCGGCAGGTCCTTCTTCGCGTTCGTTTATGGGACAGTTGTAGGATCCTTAAATCAGGGTTTTCAGCCGAGCATCTTTGGCGATAAGGGATCCGTGATCGGCACACGATTCGGTGATCAGGAGCTTATGCTCCCCGGTGACCACCTTCCGCATGTTGTCGGACTGCACGCTAAGTTAGCCGAGTCCCACGTGTTTGAGGACATGATGCAGCTTGTGGACTGGGTGCTCGAGGGGAGACCGTCAATCGCCAACGCTGAGCATGCACGACATGTTATCGACATAATCGAATCTGGCTATCGATCAGCCGAGACGGGCAGGACGCAAGAGCTGAGGACGACTTTTGAGCCTTTGTCAATCGAAGAATTGCTATAGTGAATCAAAATAAGGGTATTATGATATTGGAACATACTCAATCCAGGTGGAAAGGTTTTCTGGCAGAGCATTGTCTCGAAGATGTGAGATGTGACGAGCTGGATTACTGGCTCATTGAAGAGATCGTCTTTAAGATGGCAAATGTTCTTTAAGTCGATCCTGTCACACTTGATGAATCGGTATGGACATTCGAAGGTATAAGAAGATTGAATAGACCTGACCATGACCGATCCAATGTGTAAAGTTGATTTCTTCCCGAATAAGGACGTTTAGGGATTCCTTCAACCTCGAAAAATGGCTCGACATTCTGATTAACACAATAGGACTAAACCACGAGTAGTAGCGAGATGGCATGAGAAAAGCTTTGGGCAGGAGGCGCTCAGACCATGCCATGAGCGCATTTGTAGGTTTGGATGTCCACTCTAATCACACATTTGCAACCGTGATCAACGTAGATGGAAAGATAGTTTGCAAGAAGAGAAGGCGAACGACCAAGTGTTGAGTTTCCTCAAGCCTTTCAATGTTGAAAAAGTTGGATTTGAAGCATCGACATCTATAGTAGATTTCAGAAACCGCCAATCCAAAGTCAGGTCTTATTTACAGGATGCATGATCTTGATGTTGTTATACTATTATTTGCTTCTTAGAAATTGATTTGTACTGGCGTGATTAATGAGCTGATGATTTACGATGCTGTCGAGAAGATTATGAACGAGTTGATTCAGAAGAGGTTCTGACAAGATATTTGTGATGTTTTCCGCATGCATTCAGATTGTTAAGTCTCTCATTGATGAAACTAATCTGGTGTAATAAATTTTAGGAATTCTGTTGACGTGAGTATTGTAATATTTTTGAATTTGCCTAGTTCTAGGAGGTGTTTATCGCCCGTGATAATCGCATTGACCTTCGCGGAAAGGGCGCAATCTAGGACTCTATTATCCGCTGTGTCATCGCAAATGATGTTTACTACTATCTTAGGTTCAATTGTTCTTAATATTATCTGGTAATATCCAATGGCGCTCGCTATCTCTTCTTCAGAAAGCCTGAACTTGGGATAGCTCATAACCTTTTCAAATTCCTGTATTAATTGGAGCGAGGTATAACCTATAACAAGGCCATTTTCAATCAGTTCAACAATTTTAGACTCATTACCCTCCCAGAGCCAGGCTGAGACGAGAATATTTGTGTCTAGAACTACTTTAAGTTTCTTCGGCTGTTTTCCTCGCTTCTTCAACAGCTTTCTCCACTTCCATCCTGCTTATTTTCATCGAAGCAACCTTCCTCCTAGATGAAGCGGAGAGAATAGCAAGAAGACTCTCTTCTTCTCCGACCTTCCTGATGAGTAGCAAATCACCTTTCAAGTAGGCCAGCAGCTTGTCTCCCTTCCTCAATCCCATCCGACTTCTAACTCCTTTGGGTATGACGACCTGACCCTTAGAGCTGACCCGAACAACCTCTACCTCTGCCATAGTAACACTATTCATAAGTAAGACTAGTCTTACTAATAAGTCTTTATAGGTCTTGCTACCTTGGAATTCTGGTTTAGTTTCTCATAATTATTCCCCAAATTCCGTTGGAACCACTGCATGCCATTCAAGCTGCAATTTCATGTGGAAAGCCTGTATCGGCGTCTCCAGCTCCTCGATTTTGAGGCTGAGGTGCAGCTTGATCTCGTGTGCCAGCGCACATACTCGTCGATGGAACTGAACTGATGTCGCTTCTGGTCGTATACTCCATAGAAGCACTCAAGCTTCCCGTTGATTTGGGGGTGGTTGACGCAGGCAAGGATACGCCTTATCCCATATCGGACAGAGGCTGAAGAAGGTGTGACGTTTTAAGAAGATAGGCTAGTGCAAGGAAGTTAGGAGTAGATGAGGCCCTGAGAATTTCATCCACTTTACAAAGCTAAATCTATTTTTGGAGATAGCTTCATGCTATCCAGATCGTTTGTGAGTTTTAGCGCATTTAGACTCACGGACCAATTTTTTGTATTCTGAGCCGGTGAACCAGGGCTCGTACATCTTGTAAGCTTTCACCATAGCTTTACAGTGCCTCTCAATCTCCTTGGGGGACTGTTCTTCACTCATGTTGCTCGAATCAAAGCTAGCTCTGAACATGTATTTATCACGTTATGGTAGATGATCGATCTGAAGGCTACCATCTATCGAAAAGCTTATTTATGGCCAATGAAATTGGGTAAATTGGGTAATCTAAATGGGCACGATCGGTAAGTTCCATTCCCAAAAGATTTATGTGCCAAAGGGTTTAAGGGACATGCTTGGTTTGGAAGATGGAGCCGAAGTTGAGTTCACCATCACAGAGAAAGGTGAGGTCGTGATAAAGGTTCTGAAGGCCGACGCGGACCGGAAGCTTCTCGAGATACTAGCTCGTCCACGCAATCTGGGCATTAAAGGCAAATTGAGCAGAGATGAGATCTATGCTACTGCTTGATACGAATGTACTTGTTTATGCGCACGATTCTTCTTCAAAGAAGAACAGGAAGGCTCTTAGGCTTGTGAAGGGAGCGCTTAGGGGAGAATTAGAGGCTACCATATCGTACCAGAGCATAGTGGAGCTTTACTCGGTGCTGACAAATCCCTCGAAATTGGATAGACCTTATGAAGCGCGTGAGGCGGCTTGGCTATGCTCCCTCTATGCGAACTCCAAGAACTTGATAAAACTCTTGCCATCCAGCAGAGCATACGTGGAATCGATAAACTTGGCTGGGAATTCTGGGCTCGTCGGAACGCGTATCTTCGATTGTTTGCTGGCAACTACGGCAAAGGAAAACGGCATCAAGGAGGTCTGCACAGAGAATGTGGCGGATTTTAATTCATTTGACTTCATCAAGGCCATCAATCCTTTCAAAGGTTGACCTTCGAAAACGATAACGTAACGCTGTATTTCTATGAATAAGTTTTCTTGATCTATTATCTCGCGTCTATCCATAGAGGTATACCATTATCGGGAATAGGTTGACAGAACGTGCTAACCCCATAAGCTTTGATTGGTCACATTTCCAACCATACACTGATTCATAACTGAGATAATTTAAAAAAATCGTCGTTGTTTCCACATGGCGATAAACCCAGCCCACCTTGTCCAGTTTGCAGCACTCCTTTGATATAGTATCCAGATGCAGAACGATACTATTGCAGGAAGATGGCCGAGGTTGGGCCAGAAAAGCTCAGGAACATTAAGGTCTGCGAACTGATGGAGGGACCCGCTCCCAATAGTAAGCGTGAAAACTCCCACTAGAGATGTGGTACCGCTTCTGCAAATCTACCAGGCCGTTCTGACGCAGGAAAGGGTCAAAGTTGCAGGAATAGTCACGAATGCAGATGTTGCAAAGCTTCTGTTGCGAACGGAAAGACGCGGGAGCATTAGCTAGAGATAGCCTGGCGATCGCGCGCTACATATATGGTATTACAATTCCGCAAATTCCTACTTCTAAAAAGAATTTCCAAAATATATGCTGCTGAAGGCAACTAGATAACGCTTGGGAAGCATGCCTTAGCTAATCACTATTAAAAAATCCTTTTTTCCAATAAGAGGTAAATTAAAACCTTGAAAATATGGCGATGGAAGAGGACGCGAGCAGATTTAAGGTGAAAGATTTCTGATATGCTCAATGATTTTCTGCTCGTTGTTTGGCGTGCTTATGAAAACTGGAACATTCCTCCTCTTCGTGGCCTTATATGAGACGAACATCCATTCCCCAGCATCCAGCTCTGCAACCCTGTTGAGCACCTCATAGTCTAGTGAATAAGCGTCCGCTATCACCATCCTGTCGTAGGACCTTGGTAGCGTGCTCGTAAAATAGGTATGAAGCTGCTGCAGAGCATTAACGTTCAGATGGGCAACTCTCTGCGTGCTCAGCCAGCATCCAGCCCTGTATTTCCTGCCCTGTCTTAGAATTGTTTCCACAGCCATGTTAGACTGATCTGTAGCATCCTCCTTCCTCGCCCTGTCCGGAACAAATTCTTGAGCCTCATCGAGCACCATTAAAACATTTATACGGGAGAGTCCTTTCTTCTTCAATTCGAGCAGACGGATCGCATACCTGGAGACAGCATCCCTAGCCTCAGTTAAGTCTGGAATGTAGACAACGGTTAGGATTGGAGCCTCTCTGCTAAGGATCAGCTCAGCTAGTCTCTCAGGATTCATGGCTGTTCCCCTATTCTTACTTTTTCCACCCATGGGGCTCTTCAAAACCCTTAGGATTGTCTCAACAGCTTTCCGCTCGGAAGACATCCCGTGAATCTCCTCTCCAAATTCTCCAAGGATATTTTGAAAGCCCTCAGCTATCTTAGCATCGGTAGTAATTTCAAGCAGTGTATCAGTTTCTCTAACCCCGTTTTCCTCCATAAAGTCAACCAGCCTACCTAGGGCCATTTTAGCCGCAATCGCACCAGGTTTCCCTGAACTGATAATCGAGTTTAGAAGTGTTAAAACATCATCCACCAGTACTTCCATCTGACCGGGCTCGGTTAAAACCAGTCTGCGAATCTTTCCGTTTTCGTGAAGCCTCTTCAAAGCTTTCTCAATCTTTTCTGCTCCAATCACCTCCTCAAGGGACTCAGGGATCGTTTGAGACCTTACAAACTCCTCCCCATCATCTACAGCCTCCCTCTCCGTTGTGTAGACGAAACCATTCTCAAGAAGATCCAGCAGGTTCACAACATACTCTCCAGCTACATCGAAGACCACCACCCTCAGGCCCTGAACTGTCTCGACAGCTTTCCTAACCAAGATTGAAGTCAGGTTCGACTTACCCGTCCCAGTGAATCCGAATATCCCAGTATGGTACCTTATCATAGAATCTATTCTCGTTGTCACCGGTACATCCAGCCCCATGAGCCGCCCAACTTCAGCCCCGTTCTCAACGCAGACAAATGCTTTCACCGCCTCCTTGGAGAGAAGGTGCGCCTGCTTTCCTGTAAGCGGGGAAACAGTTGTTTTCTCAAAATCAACCTTGCCATTAGCAATCCTCGCCAAATGGCTTGTGGGTGCTGCGACAACATCTATCCAGTTCTCCCTAGATGTCTCCCAATCTTTCTCAATGGTTTGGAGGAACTCCTCCCTCAGCACCCCAGGCATAGACATCCGGACCCCAAGCTCTTGGAGGTGCGTCGCCCTCACCCCAACCACCTCGTATATCAAGTATGTCTCAGGGTTAGCTGCAGTTGGCCTCTCAATTCCCACGAAGGATGGTGAGTGAAGTTTATCGAGAACCTGCATGTCGAACTTAGTTTCAAGCATGGCGGTTGAGCTTCTGAGTGTAACATCAGACCCCCTTATAGAAGTCTTCAAGTACGAGGTTCCATGCGTCCTAACCCTTGCCTGAAATCTTCCGCCGAGATCGTCGAAAAGTTGCTCCTCCCTCAGGCTCAAGATTCTCCTCCTTCAGTTTCCCTCATAACCTCATATTCTGCCCTTATATCTCTGAACCTCCTTGCTATGTTGAACATCCTATCCGTTCTCGCCAATGGTCCTATCTCAAGCTCCACTATTCCCTTGAGCATCGGCTTCGCCTGTCTAGCTTCCGCCTTAACTGCCTTATCTGCCAAGAATAGAAGCTGGTTATGCCCGAAGGCTTCAGCCACATGCGGATTATCTGAAAGACTGAGGATCAGCAGAATAAGATCGTCCAGCCTATTTCCACTCTGCCTCTCAAAATAAACGTTGGCGTCGCAAGCTTTTCCCATCTCACTTATCTTGAGCACCCTCCTGTGCTCGCTATCGAATACATCGTTCTGAAATCTGTCGTAAAGGAAGACCGGAGACTTGCTCCTCGGATCTGATGCAAGACTTCTAAGCTGGAAATAGCTCCTGATGAAAAGGCATTCCGAGCCGGCCCTCTTCCTAGCAGCCACAAGGTTCGGCTCCTCAGTCTCCCTGAAAACCAGCGTGGTGAACACAGAGTCGTAGCCAAGCGCCCTCCAAGGCGTTGGAACATCGATATCATCAGAAGTGCTCAATAAACCAAGCAGAGCCCTGTCGCTCTTCATCCCCCGAGGAACCATTCCCGGATCCAAGACACCCTGAAACCCGGCGAAGGGTACTACTACCCTCCCGAGGTCTGTGGCGGAAATGTCTTTAGCCACCCCGATGACCAGCACTTTACTTTCGAACGCAAGGTCTCTAAGCCTGTACACGAGGAGCGTGTTAAAGGTGTTGAGGTCCCTAGCGGTCAGCCACCTGTCTTCCTCTAGGAAGAGCGGGTGCTCCTTCCCATTGAAGACCTTTTCAAGAACCCAGTTGAGGGCGAACTCGACCCTCCTCCAGTAATCTCTGGCGTAACCGGTGATTTGAAAGCGGTCCTCGCCCTTCCCACCGCCCTTCTCCAGCAGCAAGCGCCCATATTCAGAATCAATCCTTCTCAGCCTTTTAACTATCTTCTCAACATCGTTAATGCTGAGATGCAATTCTCTCCCTATTTCCGAAATAGAATGGGTTTCACCGTCTAGCAACATCCTCACAACAGCATACGGAAAGTATCTTTCCCTTGGAGACAAGTAGTTCCCTCCAGAACCCAAATAATATGCCAGTGTCATATCCAAGAGGGAAAGAGGACCAGCCGGGGTATCCATACCGGTGAGCGAAAAACGTTTCATCCTCAACATGTCCCTGTAGTCCCTCGCCAGAGGCGGTAACGAGCCGGACAGAGGCCTGTCCAGGAACAGGGCTTTCAGCCCTCCTGACCCTATCGCCTCGCACGCCATCTTGAGTTCAGCCATCGTCATGATCGCGAACGTGATCCTGCTGGAGGCAGCTTCCAGCTGGTATTCAGTGTCTATCGTCGAAGAGTCAGCGGCCTCCGGAAGGTCTTCCATCCAGAGCGGAACAGTGGCAGAAACAGACAGCCTGTCATCCCTTTTGGCCTGATCAAGCTCAAACTCCACACGGTCCTCTGAAACTTTGAAGTGACAAGTGTAGGCTGTAGCGTTAATGTAGAATATGAACATTTCAAGCAGCTCATCGGTCTGCATGGACCCATCGATCCCGGCAGCCATGTGTTCGCCGGCACCGAAGTACTCGCAGGCGGTTCTGACGGCAGTCTCTCTGTCAAGTGGCTTAATCAGGGCTGTAAGTCCTCTAGCAACGCGGATCTGCCTCGCCCTCCTCCTGAAGGCGTCAACGAGGATCGATGTTTCCAACTTGAGCCTACGCGCGGTCTCGCTGAATTCAAGCATCACATGTTGTGCGCGGTTTTGGATTAAAAATGTTCCTTTATACAATTATTAAACGAAAAGCCGAGAAAGCATTAGCTGCAAGAGAGTACGTGGTAAAGGAAAAGGTTAGGTGCGCTAGAAAAGCGCTCGGTCATTTCAAGGTCGACCCCGACTGGGATTTGACTGATCCGACGAGGAATAAATCGATGAAGTAGATTAGCGCGCTTTAAAATCCGTATATCCTCACCCCTAAACCCGAGAGAGCAATAAGGGCCCCCTATATCCAAGAGGAATTTAACGACCATTTTAAGGATAATCTACTATTGAGACATTCAACTTTAAACAAGGTAATTAATTGTTAGAAATAGTATAAAACTGAAGAATTGAAAAAAGAAAGTAGTATGTTATCAGAAATAGAATTGAACATTCCAATCAGATTTAAAAAGATGATGAGCAGTAACTATGAAAATTTACGCACTCTGGATTTTCACCACAGCCGAAAGATCAAGGCTAAATATATGGAAGAAAAGCTTATTATTGCGTTATATAAATTGCCATTTGATCAAAATCAATGGATGTGAACGAGGTCAAAGCAATATTGCCACTTTTCGAAGATAATGAATAGTGCAATCCCTGAGCTCAGTGAGTTTGGTGATTTGGACCCTATAGATTAAAAATCTGGATAGCGCCACTAATCTTAACTGTATCATATTGGGGGCAAGATTGCCATGTTAATCTATAGATTTTTAACGAAGCGAGCTCCCTTCTTTGTCTAGTTTCTCCATAATAACACAAATTTCACCACCAAGATCGCTGATTGCCATCGTTCTAGGCACCCAACCCCGATCTGCCATTATATTGAGAGCTGTATCAAAATTTTTCCAAGGCCAACCTGTCTGTCTCTTATCGTAGAGTCCTATACCTCCCCTCTATTTTCATATCAGGATTCTGCACCAAATCGCTAGCCCTTATCATTTCCATGTTTTCACCATCTCTTTCTACATGGCGTTGATCTTACCTTAGATTTAGATTTTTAGCAATCAATTATAGTCGCTACAAATTTGCTGAAAGTTGAGCGTTCTGGAGATCCTTTGTCGAATCCACACAGACCAAGCCTCAAGATAAGAAGCTGAGGGGTGGGTGCGAACACTGTCTCATAAGAGCCTTTGAATCAATGCGGAAAAAGAACTACTCCTAGTCCACAAGTAGGTAAGGCGGAGTTACAACCAGCAACCTCGCCCCCCAAGAGAGCGACTCAGTCGGGGATTGCCCCTCTTTTATACTTATTAGGTCGGGAAATGACCTTAATTCCAAATCATTCATAGTACTTACTTATCCTTATTAACCTCTTTTCCCTCCAACAAGATCTCGCCAGCTATTAGTTTCAAACCTTGGAGGTATCGACATAGACATAAAGAAATGAGCTTATCAACATAGCCGCTTTCAATAGCTTCAAATTCATAGTTCAGGGTAGATGACATTTCAGGCTTAATACTGCTTGGGGACGCGTAAACTTTAGTAACCTTCAGCAAGCGCTTCAAGATTCCATCTTCATCTAGAGCATGGCCCTCTTGGACACAGGTATATGTGAATCCTTTTCATGCGTTCCTTTGAAGATTCGCCGCTGACGATGCTTTGAACAGTCGCCCCCAACACCTTGAACTGTTCTTCTGTTAACTTTAAAGTTGCAAATCCCGTCTTTTCAGCCTCTCTTTCATACCATCCACAAAGCCCAGTACAGACATATCTATGTAAAAGCTGTCTAGCATCTTCTCTAGATATATTTAGTTGCTTTGCTATGGTTTCTATAGCGTTTTCCACATCCTCATACAAAGACATGGGTACACCCCATAATTCCTAACAAATATAAGACATTTTCCACTTCTGGATGTTAGTTTTGGATATTCTCCTTTTTCCTCATTGCATAAATCCAGTAAACATCAGTCACCTCAGTGGGTTTAGTATCCGAATAAAGACTTTTCTCGTAGCGTCCTTTTTAAAGAGTCAAACGCCTTCCCTTACCATGTGAAGTACCTTGCCGAATTGGTAGCTTTGGACGAGACAAACCAATACTTCGTGTCGAAACACAACCCAATCTTCTTGCTGACGATTATCGAGAAGGTTCCTAAGGGCCTCTGCATGGCCTTCCTAACTTATTACAAGGATTACCAGACGAAGGTCAAGCCTCTTGAGCACGATAAGATTCTGGACATGGCAAATGATACCTTCTTCAATCTTGACAGCATGCTGGAGGTTTAAGTTATTGATCTACGCGGAGTGCGGGACCGAAAATGCCATGGCCAAGAAGCTTTGCAATTATCCAAGGAACGTGAGGCATAAGTGGGGGAAAGCTGAAATTTTGAAACATTTAAACAAAGATTGCAGAAACAAGG
>CAZWAU010000185.1:0-6190 GCA_964631995.1 uncultured Nitrososphaerota archaeon | reverse complement strand
CTGTAAGGGCTGTCAAGGATCTAAATTTAGTGGTCAGGGCTGGGGAGATAAGGGGGCTCCTCGGTCCAAACGGCTCTGGTAAAAGTACCACAATGAAGATAGTTCTTGGCATATTGAGGCCTGACTCGGGAAAAATTAATGTGTGTGGCATCGATGTGAAGGAAAGGCCCGTCGAAGCAAGGAGCATGATGGGCTATGTTCCAGAAACGCCGCACCTGTACGAGTATCTGACCGCGGCGGAATATCTCGACTTTGTAGGCATGGCCTATGGTATCGATCTAGGCATTAGGAAGCAGAGGGTAATAGAGCTTCTACAAGCATTTCAGATGGAGGAGCATCTGAACGAGATCATGAGCGGCTTCTCCCAAGGCATGAAGCAGAAGATAGCCATAACCGGAGCCCTTCTGCACAGACCCAAGGCTATCATCTTGGACGAGCCTCTGAATGGATTGGATCCGAGATCCGCTAGGATCGTGAAGGGGCTCATCCACAGGCTGGCAGCTGAGGGTGCAGCTATCCTGTTCAGCACACATGTTCTCGAGATAGCGGAAGCGATATGCCACCGAGTTACGATAATGTACGAAGGCTCAGTCTTGGCTGAAGGCTCCATCCAGGAGCTAAGATCGATGGCAGGGCTTCCAAGCCTGAGCCTGGAGGAAGTTTTCCTAAAACTTACCGGAAGCGAGGATACGGCAAAGATCGTTGAGGCTCTAAAGATATGAGGTCGATCATAGTCCTCAACCTTTCATCGGTTCTTTTCAAGTCATATCTTAGGGCGAGCAGGAGAAGCGGCGCAGCTCCTGCATATTCTAGGCCGGCAATCATGCTCGCCATCGATGCTTTAGTATTGGTATTTCCACTCGCTTCGTTGCAGTATGTCCTCCCCAAAATTCCAAATGACCTTATCGAATTTTTAGAACCGATCACATGGCAGGCAATGGTTGGGCTCCCGATATTGCTCACATCCGCCATCATAACCGCTGGCATAATGTTTGAGCTTGGTCAGAGTTCAGGGCTCTCGTCAAGTGAGGCGGTGAACTGGCTTCCAGTGTCTCCAAGGGAGTATGTGGCTGCTTCAGCAATTTCAATAGTAACCATATATTCTCCTCTCTTTGCCATAACGATTGGTGCAACTCTTCCCCTAGCCCTGAGATTCGGGTTTTTTCATGTTTGGCCAACCGCAATGGCACTCTCTGCCCTTGCTCTTCTGCTTGGAGCTTTCATCGTTGAGGCTCTTAAGGCCTCCATGAACAGGGTATCGACATCTGTTTATAGAAAGAGCGGCAGGATCGGAATAATCTCGAGGACGGTTCTTCTCCTAGTACTCTTCATAGCGATCCAGCAGGTTTTCAACCCATATGTCTTGTATTATGTGCTTGGCGCTGTTGTTTATGGCGTCAGCCTCTTTTGGTTCGTTCCGGCGATCTGGCCTTCTGTGGCGATAGTGGACCTAATAGGAGATAGAGTTCTTTATGCAGCTGCATTCTCTGCGCTATCTGCTGCCTTCACCCTTCTAATCTTTGAAGTCGCTTCGAGCCTTAGGAAAAAATATTGGTCGCCCACACCTCTATCGATAGTTATCAAACCTTCAGCTGAGTATGTGCCACATTCTATGGCTCTGAAAAGGTTTGGCTTAGATCCTTTGGAAGCAGCTTTAGCCATGAAGGATTTAAAGGCACTTTTAAGGCGCAAGGACATGGCTAGGTTTTTGGCAGTACCCACGATGATGATTATTGCTTTCTTTTTACCAACGATGTTTGGAGCGTCTGAATATACGGGGAGGTCGCCGGGATTTTTCTTGGTCACCTTCATTCCATTCATTACCTCGTTCACGCTCTCCTCGATCTCCATCGGGCAGGAGGGAAAGAGCATGGTAAATCTATGCATGCTGCCAATCTCAACAAAAGCGATCATTAAGGGTAAACTTCTACCACCTTTTGCCATATCTGCAATAGGTACCGCCGTTGCTATCGTAGGTTTCCAGATAATAGCGCCAATGAGCATATTGTCGATAGCGGCCACAATATTGGCTTGCACATTTGAAATAATCATTCAGGGGCTCATAGGATTGGGCATAGCCGCTAGGTATCCAGACTTTACGGCCGGTCCGAGAAGCAGGTATGTGACCTTCACAGGCTTCTTATTGGGTCTATTGCTTGGTGGTCTAACCACCCTAGCAGCCTTCATGCCAACGGCCTTCTACATTTTGTCGAGCGAAGTTCAGGGCATTCCTTCTTTTCATGCCATTAACTTCATAACATCGCTTTTGATGACTATCGCCATCGGATCTTTTTTATCTTACCTCTCTTACAGGTATTGCAAGGGTGGAGTTCAGAACCTGATTTCAAACCTCACCTGAAAGGCATGCACATTCAAAGACAATCTTCTATCCCTTGGCTAAGTGGGCGACAAGGCATAAATCTTTGAAATGGCTTTAACCAAGACATGGCCGTAGAGAGGTTGAGATGCTTTATCCCAGTTGGCGGCCAAGCAAAAAGGCTAAGGCCTTTAACAAGCGATATCTCGAAGCCCTGCATCAGGTTCTTGAACAGGCCTCTTATCGAGTTCCCAATGGTGGAGCTTGCTGAACAGGGCGTGAGGGACTTCATTTTCGGAGAATGTGGCTATACGAACTACACGAACCTTTTTGACCAGTACAAGGAAGGGGTGGGATTCTCAGCCAGGTACAAAATAGAGCCGAGGGTGCACATCAAGCACCAGCCAAATGTCGACGACTTGGGGAGTGCAGACTCCTATAGGCTCAACATGGAATACTACGATGTAAAAGATCCAGTTCTCGTTGTTCAAGGGGACAATTTGTTCGACATAGATTTGAAAGATTTTTTGAAAAAGCATGAAGAGAAAGGGGCACTAATGACGATAGCCCTGACGAGAGTGGAAAGGGTGGAGGAGTATGGCATAGCTGAGTTGGGCGAAGAGATGAGGATAAAGAGGTTCGTTGAAAAGCCAACAGCGGAGAAGGCTCCGAGCAATCTTGCCAACGCAGGGATCTACATTCTTTCTCCAGATGTTAGGAAGATAGTCGAAAGTGAGGAGATAAAAAAGATGGTGGAGGATCGAAAAAGGTTTGACTTCGGTTTCGACCTTATCCCATACTTGGTGGAAAAGGATTTTCCTGTCTATGGTTACGAATTGAAAACGTGGTACGATGTTGGCAGCCCAGAAAGGTACCTGAAAGCCATGCTTGAGATAATGCATGGATCGATGAACATAAGGGTTCGGGAAGAAAGGGCCTTTCCAGACAGGAATGTCTGGATCCAAGGATACAGCGAAGAATCAATCAGGAGGCGAGAAGAAATAGTAAGGAAGTGCAAAGAGAACAAATTGACCATAGAGGGCGCGGCCCTAATCGGCAGACATACGAGGATAGGAGATAACTCAAAGATTCGAGATTCGAATATTGATAATTTCTGCATTCTGGGAGAAAACGTGAATGTGGAAAGGTCGGCCATCATGGATGCTGCGAAGATAGGGGATTACAGCCAAATATCAGACAGCATAATAGGGAGGAAAGTTGCTATAGAATCGACCAGAGAAAACCCAACGCGCATCGAATCAACTTCGGTTATAGGCAGCAATGTCTTCATCAGGAGAGGATGCAGATTGATTGGAACAAGAGTCAATTCTGGCCTTACAATTCCACCAGGCATGACATATGTGGAAAAATTTCTTCAGAGTTATGAGGATGTTGTCCAATTGGCGGCATGAGCTTCGAAGAGCCATCCAATCTCAATTACACGATTTCTGATTTTGACAATAACACGAAAAGTTTTACTCTTCCCAATCGAGAAGTCTCCTTTCCCCCTCTATCTTCTTGATTTCCGTAATGTCCTGCGTAACCTCAATCGTTCCGAGATACTTTCCCGCCTTGTCTCGGACCGCGAAGTATCGAATATGCACCAATCTGCCCCCAGTTTGGATCCAAAACTCCGCAACGTTCCTTTTCCCAGATCTGAAACTTTCCAAAATTCTATTAACCACATGTACGCTCTTTTGCGGATGGCACTGTTGCACTTTTCTTCCAATAACTGATTTTGTACGAACGAAGATCCTTCCTTCGGCCTTATTGAAATACCTTACAGCATCTTTTTCGTCCACAAAAGTAATATCGACCGGAAGTGCATTAAGTATTGCTTCGAGCTCATCCTTCGAGAGCGTTCCAGTTTCGAACTGAATCAATCCCTCAGGTGCTCGTTCGATTTCAGGTTTTTCGAAGACCTTTTTGGAGAGTTTTGAGATAGCATCCTTAGGAGTAAAGCTGCAGTATCCAATCTCATCGAATTCTGCTACAGCCTTTTCCCATTCCTGCTCAGTTACAACCTGGAGTGCCATAGGGAATAAAATGTCATTCTCCTTTGATATGTGGCCCTCAAGGACCTCTGCCAAATACTGCGCAGATTCGCCAAGTTGTTTTTGAAACTCATGAAACTCCATGACCTTACATTTTTCAATTAGGTTCTGGAGCCTCTTCTTCTCACTCCTTATCCTGTCATGCTCCATCCACATTATCGCTGGAGGCTCCGTAATTCCATGTTTCTCTAGAATTGGAAACAGAACATTTTCTTCCCGCAAGTAATGCCTTTCAGCATCTAGGAGGCTCTTTACCAAGCCCCCAAGTTCCGTGATACGGAGGTTGGAGAATTCTGCCTCCCCCTCTTTTCTTACATCGTCCACGACATCTTTGAGTTTTCCAAGGAGCTGCAGGAGGATCTTGTGTTCCTCCATGAGGACATTGATGGGATTGTGCTCATCAACATTTGGCTTTTCCAATCGCTCCTTAAAGACCTCCAAATGAACTTCGCACAACCTTTGGACCTCCTTTCTAGGCATGCCTTCCTCCACGAGTTCCTGCTCGACTTTGGCTATCTCCAAGGGACTTATGCCCTCCAAAATCTGTTTGAACCTTTCTTTGGCATCTTGTGGTTTTAATCCCGCATGCAGCTGCTTAATCATCTCCTTCAGCATTCTCTTCCTTTCTTCTTCATGATCCAAATTGCGCTCAAGCTCTTACTGGGCCTCGGTATGGAAATGGTTTATTAACGTTTGCCAATATAACGGCGTTATAAAGTGATTCCCCTATCTGCAGATAAGACTAGGTCGTTGCAGGAATAAACTCGCCTTATCCTTTCTGAATAAAGTTTTGCATGAAAAATGCCATCTGATTTAAAAAAGCTTTTAGTAAATTCATGTAGAAGCATTTTTGGCAGCTAGGAAAACATGCTCGACAAAATGGTCTTCCGGAAGGGCTCCTACAAACTCGATCTTTTCGTTAATTATGGTCTTCGGAACGGCCATGACTGAGTACCTCTGCGCCAGTTGCGGAAACTCGATGGACTCGACCATGTCAGCCTTGATGAAGTCGCTCTCGATAGCCAATTGGTGGGCGGTCCTAACGGCCCTTCGGCAGTATGGGCATGTAGGGGTTACGAAAACCTGGATGTGGATCGGTTGATTCAAGGCCTTCACGACCTGCCTTGTCTTTTCGGTCAGACTGGTCGTTCCGGTCGAAACATCGATTACCGCCTCGACAAGGGACAAGAATTCATAGCCTGAAGGAATGCCAAAGAACCTTATGCCATAGTCCTTCATCCCGATTGGGATGATAGCTGGAATCTTATCCACTCCAAGCTCCTTAGCCTTTGCAGCATCCTTAACGAAGTCGTAGACCTCCAACTTGATCTTGTCGGATAGCGATGAAAGTAGTTGTGCTATCTCCCTCGTTTCCATGCAGAACTCGCACTCAACCTCTTGGGTGAAAACGATAAGCCTTATTTCATCCTTCATCCTCCGTTCCAGGTCTTTCTTTAGGTTCTCCCTGTCCTCTTCAGAGATCATATCATTCCCCTCCAAATGGCCACCTTAAGTATAAATTTTCCCGGTTCCTCCTATGAAACCTATTGGATTATGGAACTATGGTGCTTAATACTATGATGCTTGAGCGAAACCTAGCGCCTGTAGCTCGAAAAACGTCTTCTGCCATAGCCAAAACTTCGCCTATCTTCATAGACCTTCTCTGAGATGTTGTTCTGTACGTTAACCTCGGGTATATCAATAGATGATTTCTCAATCGTTCCAAATCTTCCTACGTTCAGACGTATGGAGCCTTTGAATGTTTTGACGTAACCATTCTTTACAGCTATAACCTCATCTACTTTGACTTGCTCGATAT
>CAZWAU010000184.1:0-4142 GCA_964631995.1 uncultured Nitrososphaerota archaeon | reverse complement strand
TCTGGATGGAGATAGCTCACTTCAACTCACCAGGTGTTAAGAGCGTCCTTCGGCGGGTCCCAACAACTAAGCTAATTGCTGGCACAGATTGGACGACAAGGATCGGACCTCCATTCCTGCCTTACGGAATGATTTTTGGCATGAGGAAGATAGAGGAAAATCCCTACCCTCCCAGTGTTGATGCTATGATTAACCTCTTGAGGAAGGCAGGAGCGAGCGATGTGGATGTTGATAGAATTGGATATCAAAACGCAGTTAAGCTATTCAAAATATGTAACAGCCTACTGCCTTTATGAATTAGAGGCATTTCAAAATCTAATTTTTCCTACCACTTCTTAAATCTCAATAAGCTTCGCGAGGCCTACTGGCTGCTTCAAGTCGATCGTTGCGACTACATCGACAATACTACTTTTGCGGCAATGTTCTAATAGTTCATTTGAGAATATAAGATTGTTGTTGAGCCGCGCTCTTCCTTTACAGTAGATCGATGATATGAGAAAGCTCTGGGTAAGAGACGATAAACTTAATTCTTGAGAAAACAAATGTGAATCAAGCAGAGAGGGAACCGCATGTTATTCACCAAAGCAATAATCTCGTTTACATTTTTGGGTTTATTGATGGGAAGCCTTTGTGGATATATGGCTGCATATCTGATCTATAAATCAAAGGCAGATAATTACGAGGAGCAGATCGCAGCACTTAGATCTAGTATTTCCAAACTCAATTCAAGTCTGAACGAGGCAAAGACAATCATCTCTATTCTGGAGGCCAAATTAAGGGAGATGCGTGTAAACCTCTTCAGGACAGCACCGCGCGAAAACCTTGTTGTGGGCCAATTCGAGAGGGAGTGGGACGGGTCGTATTTCGCCAATATCTCGGATGCATTTGGGGAAGGTGTTTCAAACATAAGCGTAAAGGCCTCTTACATGCCAGGGTGGGCACCTCTCATCATCTCAATACGGCACGTAAATGGAACTGGGATAAAGTCGATTGTAGCAAGGATATTGGGCGAAGGCCTCTTGCCCGTCTATCCGGAGTGCATCGATGGCGAACTTTGGCACTCATCGTACTCTAACTTCTATGAGACCGATCAGGGCTCGGTGCTCGAAATGGAGTTTGCAAGCGAGGAACCATATGAAGGGGATGCCAACTTCACTCTTGTACTCTCACCGAGCAAGGAGCAATTGAGCTTTACATTGGAGTTGAATCTCACAATAATCAACTACATGAGATCAGCTGTACAAAAGGCACAAGTACTCAAGACGCTTTCCCTGCACGAAGCCAAGGGAATGGTCGCCTTCTACGTATCGCCTGATGGCAACGACAGCTGGTCTGGAAGATTTGCTGAACCTGTCCAGGGGAAGACCGATGGCCCTTTCGCCACTCTTGAAAGGGCCAGAGATGCGATCAGGGAGCTGAAAAGGAGTGGGCTCATGCCAGAGGGAGGAGTTTACATCTACCTGCGGGGCGGAACTTACGTCCGTGGGGCAACTTTCCAACTCACCTCTGAGGACAGCGGCACTGAGGTGTCGCCGATCATCTACAGTGCATACGGTGACGAGGAAGTGCGTCTTGTTGGTGGGAAGAAGGTCGAGGGCTTCGAACGCGTTACGGATCCGATCGTGCTCGCACGGCTTGATGCGAAGGCACAAGATCATGTGCTGCAGGTTGACCTAGGGGCAAATGGGATCGCGAATTACGGCAAGCTCCAGCGACGTGGCTTCGGATGTCCGATCCTTCCATCGGCACTCGAACTTTTCTTCAAGGGTGAGCCGATGCAATTGGCTCGCTGGCCAAATCACAACTGGACAAAGATCGTTTCAGTTCCCAATGGTCAGAATGGTGGTGTATTCACCTATGATGGCGATCGGCCCAACCGGTGGAAGAACTTGGATGACGTTTGGGTTCACGGCTACTGGACATACGACTGGGCTGAATCTTATGAGAAGATCAGGTCCATCGATGTCGATGACCATGAGATCACCACATATGAGCCACATGGGGTTTATGGCTACACAGTCGGGCAGCGCTACTATTTCCTGAACATACTGGAGGAACTGGATGAACCGGGTGAATGGTATCTTGATCGCGAGACCGGCATCCTATACTTCTGGCCTCCATCCCAAATCGAAGAGGCATATGTTTCGATTCTGGAGGATCCAATGGTGGCGATGCAGAATGTCTCTTATGTCAGCTTTTTCGGCCTTACTTTTGAGTGCATGCGTGGCTCCGCAATCGTCATCGTGGGCGGCTCTCATAATCTGATCTATGGTTGCACCTTTAGGAACATCGGGGATGTAGCGGTCTGCATAGGTGCGGGTTTAGAGGATATCTACAACGAACTCTACAGAAATACAGCTTGGAACAGAATTGGCGGATATGAACATGGCGTTGTCGGTTGCACCATATACCATACTGGAGAAGGCGGAATCATCCTCGGCGGAGGGGACCGAAAGATGCTTGTTCCGGCTCGAAACTTCGCGGTCAACAACATCATCTACGATTACCAACGAATCGCAAGAACCTATCGTCCAGCCATCGCCATCGATGGAGTAGGCAACCGCATCGCGCACAACCTCATTTATAATTCATCACACAGCGCCATCATCCTACATGGTAACGATCACCTGATAGAGTTCAATGAAATTCACCACGTGTGCATGGAGACCAATGATGCCGGAGCATTCTACATGGGCCGAGACTTCACGGAGAGGGGAAATGTCGTGCGCTACAATTACATCCACGACCTCGGAAATGCCAGCATGGTGCAGGCCATCTACTTGGACGATTGCGCCAGCGGAACTACTGTCTTCGGCAACGTCTTGGTTAGGGCTGGACGTGCCGTCCAGATTGGAGGCGGACGCGATAATTTGATCGAGAACAATATTTTCATCGCCTGCAATCCCGCAGTGCAAGTAGATGCTCGTGGCCTAACATGGGCGAGTTTCTGGTTCGACGGAAGGGACAACACGCTCATCGATAGGTTAAGGGCGATGAATTACGACAAACCCCCCTATAGCGTTCATTACCCTGAGCTGGCCAGAATCCTCGAGGACGAGCCCGCTGTGCCAAAGGGGAACAGGATAGTGCGCAATATCTGTGTCGGAGGGCGTTGGCTCGACTTGCTCGACGGATTGACTGATAAGATCATCTTCTTAAAGGACAACCTAGTGGATGTCCCTCAGGTATTTCTCTCACTGGACGAAGGTGATTACAGGCTGAGGGAGGATTCACCTGCCCATGAAATCGGCTTCAAGCAAATTCCAATGGAGTGCATCGGCCTTTATCTGAAAGCCCTTCCAGATTGGACAAAGCCAAAGCCTGATTAATGCTACAGGGTAGCGGTATCGCTCGCCGATCTTATCTTTGTTCGTCCTCTCCAACTTGTCCATGACGAAGTTGAGGAATATCTCGCCCTAATCCTATCAAAAGGCACTGCGTTCAGCTCGAAGATGCTCTATGACGGAGCTCCTGAGGTGGCGATATGATATTGCCTCGATAAGCACGCATTTTTAAATTTCGGAATCGCTTTGTCTTTAGGATTAGGTAGGCTAGAACAATAATACTGATCGCGACAATTACTATTGGTACCATGTATCTCAAAACCCAGAATTTCATCTCATGGAATGTTAAAGCCTTTCCCATCAATTCCCTGTCCATGAAGTCCAGAACTCTAGGGAGGACCAAATCCAGAGGTATATCGTGCCCGGAGTCATACGAGTAAATTTGTTTCGGCTCTCCTGCTGCCTCGTAGAGTTGTTCTCCAGCCTCAGCCGGAACAACCCTGTCATATTTGCCCAGGTGGAACACCACTGGCCTAGGCGAGAAGTTGGCTATGAAGTTGATGGGGTCCACAGGGTCCAGGAGCTCTTGGAGTTCGATATAGGATATCCCACTCTCTGCCAGATATTCCCTAATGGCCGGTATGGCTGCGTGCATGCTCTCCATTATCATCAGGCTCATGTTGCCTCCAGCAACTAGAAGTGCAGCTGCCCTTATCCTGGGCTCTACACCGATGAATATGCCCCCAAGTATGCCGCCCATGCTCCCGCCCACATAACCTATTCTGCTACTGTCTATCTCCCCTCTGGTCTCCAGATAGTCCACCGCCCTCCTGAGGTCGTTTATGGTCTGTATTATGC
>CAZWAU010000183.1:0-3841 GCA_964631995.1 uncultured Nitrososphaerota archaeon | reverse complement strand
TTCTTGAAGTGGTCGCCAAGAGATACTTCCAAGTCTGCCATGATGCGATAAAGAGACACGATCCAAACCACCTAATTTTGGGATGCAGATTCGCTTTCCAACCTCCAGATGAGGTTTTAAAAAGCTGCATTGGCTTCCTAGATGTAATCTCTATAAACAATTATGGCTTTGAGCCCCCTCTCGAGGTATTGAGAAGGATAAATTCCCTGACCGGTCTGCCCATAATTTTGACTGAATTTTCTTTCAAGGCAATGGACTCAGGTCTTCCGAACACAAAGGGTGCTGGTACCCCTTTGGAAACACAGAAGGATAGGGCATATCACTACGAAGAATATGTTAGAAAGCTTGTTTCCGAACCGTACGTGGTCGGTTACCACTGGTTTGAGTACGCGGATGAGCCCGCTGAGGGCAGGTTCGACGGAGAGAACAGCAACTATGGGCTCGTGAACATAAATGACGAGCCATGGACCATGCTAGTTACTGGCGCCACATCAATCAACCTTCTGGCAGAGCACATCCATGCCGAAAGCGGTGGAAATGTCACTCTCTTTTATGTCTCGCCGAATGGAGATGACCATTGGTCAGGCCAAATACCAAATCCAAACCCAAGCAAAACAGATGGCCCCTTCTCCACCATAGAGCGAGCTAGGGATGCTGTACGCGAACTCAAACGAAAACGGGGTCTTGAGAAACCTGTAACTATTTTCATCAGGGGAGGGCATTACTTTCTTAAGAAACCATTGATTTTAACGGTTGAAGATTCCGGAACCGATTCCTCCCCAATAACATACTCGGCTTACCCTGGAGAGTCTCCCGTGATAAGCGGAGGTAGGAGCATAACGGGATGGAAGCGGGAGGAGGTAGATGGAAAGGAAATGTGGACCATAGAGATCGAAGAGGCTAAGGAACATGGATGGTTCTTCCGTGAGCTATGGATCGATGGCCAAAGAAGATTTAGAGCACGCCATCCGAACGAGGGTTATTTGCGCATCACCGATTTACCTGATGTTACTGAACGGACAACCTTGGAGGAGGGTCAGGAGAGATTTGTCTATGGCGATGGTGACTTGAGAGCTTGGGCAGGAGCATCCGATGCAGAAATCGTTGTGATGAACCGGTGGGTTGAATCGCACTTGCCTATCGTTAGTGTTGAAGAAAAGAGTAGAATAGTTACCTTCGCCAAAAGGTCTGTATTTAGGCTCGAAACCGGAGACCCATACTACGTGGAGAATGCCCTTGAACTGCTCGACGAGCCAGGAGAGTGGTACCTCGATGGGGCATCTGGGAAGCTCTACTACTTGCCAATGCCCAACGAAGATTTGGAAAGAGTTGAAGTTATAGGTCCTTTTCTGCCACAGCTTTTAAGACTCGAGGGAGAACTAGAAAAAGGAAAGTTTGTTGAGCACGTAGCCTTCATTGGTCTGACGTTCGCGCATACTGAGTGGTCTTTGCCACCAGATGCATCCGGTTTCCTGCAGGCTTCGGTTGGCGTTCCCGCCTCAATCTACTGCGAAGGTATTCGTTACTGTTCTTTCGAGCGCTGTACCATTACGCATATTGGCACATATGCCATAGAACTATCTCGTGGTTGTCATGAAAATACAATATCTCGTTGCACGCTCTTCGACCTGGGTGCTGGTGGCTTAAAGATCGGAGAGCAAATCATACGCAGAGAAGAGTTGGAGCAGACCAAAGGCAACGTGGTCTCTGACTGTTGCATCTATAATGGAGGCTTGGTCTTTCATAGCGCCGTTGGCATATGGATTGGCCAAAGCTATGGAAATCTAATTGCGCACAACGACATCCATGATTTTTACTACACAGGAATCTCTGTCGGGTGGACTTGGGGTTATGGTCGATCTCTAGCCAAAGATAATGTTATCGAATTCAACAATATTCACCACATTGGTGTACGCACAGATGGGCGAGGCCCGATTTTGAGCGATATTGGAGGCATCTATACTTTGGGTGTACAGCCTGGGACGACCATTCGCTTCAATGTCTTCCACGATATCGCAGGTTTTCGTTATGGCGGATGGGGAATATACTTGGATGAGGGAAGCACGAACATACTGGTGGAGGGCAACATAGTATATAGAACCACGCACGGAGGTTTCCATCAACACTATGGTCGCGAGAACATTATACGCAACAACATCTTTGCCTTTGGGCGAGATGCGCAAATCCAGAGAACCCGTTCAGAAGATCATCTGAGCTTCAGATTCGAAAGGAACATAGTTTACTGGAGTGAGGGCGAGTTGCTTGTTGGCAACCTGGATAATCTGAATTTCTTTTTCGATTGCAACTTGTACTGGCGTGAAGGAGGTGGTGAGGTAAAATTTGGAAAGTTTTCTTGGGACGAGTGGCGAGGGATGGGCATGGATACAAACTCCTTGATCGCAGACCCACTGTTCATGGACGCGCGCGGGGGGAATTTCGCATTGAACTCCTATTCATGCGCATTCTCCCTTGGTTTCGAGCCTATAGATTTGGATAAAGTAGGACCGCGCCAGCCCTCAGCTTGATCATACAAAAGTGGTGCCATCATCCTGAACAATGTGGGATGATTAAAGAGGCTATGGTTGGCAATACTGGAGCTCTGCCAATGTGGTCACAGACAGCTCTGTGCTGAAATCTAGCTTTCCGATAACCCACTTACATGCGGAGTCATAAGGCCGAAGACAGCAAAGTCTTTTGAGCTGCCCTAACCACCATTTTAAAAAAGGCTGAAAATCATGTAATACATTTATATACAACATAAGTATATCGATGTATTATGGCAATTATAACGGTAAGAATAGATGACGAACTTAAGAAGAGGATGGAGAAAGAAGGGCACATCAATTGGAGCGAGGTAATACGGCGTGCCATTATCAGCCGCATAGAAGAGGAGGAGCTCTGGAATTCACTGGATCGCAGGAAACTTGTCAAAGCGGCCTCTTTGAACGAAGCGATGAGGAGGAGGATCAGCGGATGGGACAGCGTGGCAGAGATAAGAAGGTGGAGGGAGCTTGCAGGCCGTGGCAGTTGATGCCTCCGTCATCACCAAGTGGTTTGTTGACGAGCCTTATTCAGAGCAAGCCCGAAAGCTCAGGGACGATTATGTGGACCTAAAATTCCGGCTTGTCGTGCCACGATTGGCGCGATATGAGGTACTTAACGCGCTGAAGTACTCCGGGGCGTTCGGCTCGAAGGAGCTGATTGATATAGCCAAAATCTTGGAAGATTACCAACTAGTTGAGATCCCTCCAGATGGGAGATACGCAGAGGAGACAATCAAGATATCAATAGAGCATGGGGTGACCATTTACGACGCATCCTATTTGGCGGTCGGAAAGGTAAGGGGAATCGGTATCTTCACGGCGGACGAAAAACTTTTGGAAAGGATAAAAGGAGATGCCTTCGTCAAGCACATCCGAGATTACCAGACCTCTGCCAGCATGTCATGAGCACACGCTTCCTCTATCATAGAAGCATTTCATAAGACCAATCGTATTACTTCATTTGAGCTGGCTTCACCTAACGCTCCACTTATATTTGGAGACGATGCTTTCACCTTCGTCTTTTTCCATTCATAACAGCAAACTTCGTAATGCTGGCATTCGTCTCATATCGCTGCGCGCCTATTGATTCAGCCGATTTTGAAAAGAAATATCTCGACATTAAGTAAAACCTAAATGACGTACAACAAGTTGTAAATTGGATGATAGGTTGCCCACCCAAACCAAGATCGAGAGACTCTCGACAGGAGTTCCAGAGATCGACGAGATGATCGGTGGTGGAATACCTAGGGGATTCTTCGTGGCCGTGACGGGCGAGCCCGGAACTGGCAAGACTATCT
>CAZWAU010000182.1:0-17421 GCA_964631995.1 uncultured Nitrososphaerota archaeon | reverse complement strand
TCCCTCCTGTTTCTCTCAAGTTCAAGCCTTATCCTCGCACGCTCTGCCTCAAGGCCGTCCTCGAGCGTGAAGAAACGCTCCGCGTGGCCAAGCAAGCCACGCATATACTCGTCCTTTAGAGGTTCTGCCGCCTCCTTTGGTATCTCTCCAGATCTGACAAGGCGAGCTAAATCTTGGAGCCTTCCTATCATCTCCTCTATCTCTTGAACGCATTTCCTGAACTGATTGAGAAGGTCGGTCGGCTCGGCCAAGGTTTAAATGCCACGCTTTGCTTCCAAGCTTCCCAGATAAAAAAAGTTTGTCCCATGCCTAAAAAGCATAGTGGAATGAACATTCCCTCCTTTGGCATTGACCACCGGAAAGTTGTCTGAAGCTCCTCTCTAATCTTGCCAGCTTAACTGCGAAAGTCTTAAGAACACATTCTTATATGTGGAAGCTCCCTGTGCATAGAAGGAGATTGAGTTGAAAGGAAAGTGTCCTGAGTGCGATGCCAGTATCGATGTGCCAGACGATGCTGTTGATGGAGAAATTTTGACTTGCGACGAATGTGGATCGGATATCGAGGTCGTGAAGTCTGCTGAAAAAGTTCAGTTGAGAAAGGCGGAACTTAAGGGCGAAGATTGGGGGGAGTAGTCCGATTATTGGGGTCGATTGCAGCTCTCGTCTCTGACAGGGTGAGATATGAGGAGAAATCGATTCTCTTAGCTTCTCGACGCCTTTCCATGCCCCTCAAACACATCGATGCGAAGGACGTAGTTTTAGAACTTGGAAGAAAGAGAAACAGCGAGTTCAATTATGACGCAGTCCTAATGAGGTGCATCTCCTTCTACAGGGGATTACACATGACAGCCGTTCTTGAAGGCTCAGGTGTTAGGGTCATAAACTCATTTTTCACCTCAAATACATGTGGTAACAAGTTACTAAGCTCGGTTGCTTTGGAGAGGCATGGTGTGAAGACGCCCAGGACGCTCGTGGCCTTCACACCTGCGGCAGCAACGAGGGCTGCGAACACGCTTGGATACCCTGCCATCTTAAAGCCGGTCGTGGGGAGCTGGGGAAGATTGATAGCTCCTCTTAAGGACGAGGACACGGCTGAAGCAATCCTCGAGGACAGGACATACATGTATCCTCTCTACCAAGTCTTCTACCTTCAGGAATATGTCAATAGACCTCCAAGGGACATTAGGTGTGTCGTGATAGATGGAAGACCGGTTGCGGCAATCTACAGATATGCACCACCAGGTGAATGGAAAACCAACGTTGCAATCGGAGGTACCTCCGAGCCATGCAAGGTGACAAGCGAAATTGAAAAAATTGCCGTCAAGGCATCCAAAGCTGTCAAGGGGGAGATCGTGGGAGTTGACATGATGGAATCGGAAAAAGATGGCCTGCTCGTGCATGAAGTAAACCATACGACGGAGTTTAGGGCGGCCGCGACCACTACTGGGGTGAATATTGCTGAAGAGATAGTGAAGTACATTTTTAGAAGTTTGAAAAAGTGACAAGCATGATTAAGGTTGGAATATTTGGGGGTTCGGGTTATGTGGGTGGAGAGCTACTTAGGATCCTTCTCGGTCACGATGATGTAGAGGTGACATTCATCTCCTCAAAGAGACATGAGGACAAGGCTGTCCATAAGGTACACCCACACCTCAGAGGATTGACTGATTTGAAGTTCTCATCTCCAACAGTTTCGGAGGCAGCTGGGAAGGCAGATCTGTTCTTCTTGGCCCTTCCCCATGGTTCATCAGCACCATTCGCCGTGGAGTTGCTGAAGCTGAAGAAGAGGGTGATCGACCTAAGCGCCGATTTCAGGTTGAAAAACAAGGATGATTATGAAAAGTGGTACCACTGGAAACATCCATTCCCAGAGCTTCTCCAAAAGGCTGTTCTCGGTTTGCCAGAGCTTCACAGGAAAGAGATAGTGTCTGCAGATCTGGTTGCCGTGCCAGGGTGCATGGCAACGGCAGCAATACTCGGCCTCTTGCCCATAGTTGCAAAAGGGATGGTCAATACAAACCCAATCGTCATCGATGCAAAGATCGGTTCTTCTGGAGGAGGTTCCTCTCCAACACTAGAGGGTTACCACCCTGAGAGGTACAGCGTCGTTAGGGCATACATTCCTGTTGGCCATAGGCACATCGCCGAGATCGAGCAGGAGGTTGGTTCCGTTGCTGCCGAAAGGGTCGTGGTTTCATTCACACCCCATGCTGTGAACATGGTTCGAGGCATACTATGTACAATCCATACTTTCCAAAGGCGAAAGCTTGAGAACAAGGACGTTTGGAAAGCATACAGAGAATCATACGAGGGTGAGCCGTTTGTGAGACTCGTTAAGGATCCAACGATGTTGCACGGCCTGCCAGATCCCAAGATTCTGGTAGGTTCCAACTACTGTGACATAGGATTTGAGCTCGATGACCATGCTGATAGACTCGTCATCTTCTCAGCAATAGACAACCTGATCAAGGGAGCTGCAGGCAATGCTGTGCAGTGCATGAATCTAATGGCTGGTATTGAGGAATCCAAGGGTTTGAAATCTCCAGGAATTCACCCCGTGTGATGCCGATGATTGTGGTCAAGATAGGTGGCAGCCTGCTGTCGTCTGGTGCTTGGAATGCTTTAGACGATCTAGCTACAATCTCTTCGAAGGGATGCGAACTGGTTGTCGTACATGGTGGCGCTGCCGAGGTCTCAGCTCTATCCGAGTCGCTCGGCAAGAAGCCAGCCTTCGTGGTTTCGCCAAGCGGGATGAGGAGCCGCTACACGGATAGAGAAACCGTTGAAATTTACCAGATGGTTATGGCCGGAAAGTTAAACAAGATGCTTGTAGCGATGCTCCAAAGTAGGGGCGTAAATGCTCTAGGGTTGTGTGGCATCGATGGTATGTTGATTAGAGGGCAAAGAAAAAAGAAGCTCCTAATTTTGGACGAGAGGGGCAGAAGGAGGGTGATAGATGGCGGTTTCACGGGTGGAAATTTGTCTGTGAACAGCAAGCTCCTCTACCATTTGATCCAAGGAGGCTACTTTCCGGTCGTGGCGCCCGTCGCGATTAGCGAAGAGTTCGATCCCCTGAATGTGGACAGCGACTCAGTCGCTTCCCAGATCGCAATCGAAACGAAGGCTGAGACCCTCATTCTGATGACAAATGTTGATGGGATTTTAGTGGACGGGGAACTCCTAACTTCACTATCAATAGAAAAAGCCCATGAGTTGAGACCGAAGATTGGGCACGGAATGATGAGGAAGGTTCAGGCAGCGCTGGAAGCTGTCTCGGGTGGCGTTACTAGGGCTATCATAGCGAATGGTCTAATCGAGAGCCCTGTTAAGAGAGCGCTTGAAGGAAAGGGCACGGTAATACATGGCTAGAGAAGACACGATCACCAAGGAAGATCTTTACCAAGCGAGGGTATATGCTAAGAGGAGGCAAGTACTCGTAAGGGGAAAGGGAGCCGAACTGTATGATCCCGATGGGCATAGGTACATTGACCTTACGTCCGGATATGGCGTGGCCATCCTCGGTTACGGCCACCCAAAAATCATCGAAGCCATAAAAACTCAGGCGGAGAAGCTGCTGACCTGCCACGGGTCTTTCTACAATGATGCTCGCGCATCTTTTCTAGAGGAACTTGTGAAGGTGGCTCCTAAGGGTCTCGATTCCGTTCTGATGACCAACAGCGGTGCCGAGGCCGTTGAAGCAGCTCTGAAGACAGCCATCAGGGCAACAGGAAAAACAGAGATTGTGGCTTTCGTTAGAGGATATCATGGAAAGACTTTTGGAGCCCTCTCAGCTACGTGGGAACATAAATACAAGGATGGCTTTGGCCCCCTCCTTCCTTGGTTCACGCACGTTCCATATGGTGATATAGAAAAGACAAGGGCGGCCGTGAGCGAAAGAACCGCTGCCATACTCGTCGAGCCGATCCAGGGGGAAGGTGGTGTCCGGGTACCAACGAAGGGGTTCCTAAAGGAGCTGAGGGAACTGGCTACAGAGAGGAGCATCCTTCTCATGCTTGATGAAGTCCAGACAGGTTTGATGAGGACTGGAAAGATGTTCTCGTTTCAGTGGGAAGGAATAGTACCAGATATCTTCATCCTTGGAAAGGGCTTGGCAGGTGGCCTACCGGTTGGCGCAGTTATATCGAGCCAAGAGACGATGGCGAAGCTTGGGTTGGGGGGGCACACCTCAACGATGGCAGGAAATCCACTTGTCTGTGCAGCGGGAACTGCAACGCTTGAGGTGTTGAAGCAAGAAATTTCTGAGGAGCTCGTGGCCAGCAAGTCTTCCCTCTTCCTCAAGTCGCTTGGGGAGTGCAGCAATTTGAAAGTTATCAGGGAGATCAGAGGCATGGGACTTATGTTGGGCTTGGAGCTTCGCATGGAGGCTGAAGCCACCCTGAACTCCCTCGAGGAATGTGGTGTCCTTGCTCTTCCAGCAGGGCGAAATGTAGTGAGGCTTCTTCCCCCACTCATAATCCCCGAACCACTTATCAGCGAAGCCTGTTCAAAGCTTAGGGGTGTCTTGGAGGTTGAGAATACAAAGCTTCGATGATGTTTCCTTTCTTCAAGGTTTGCTCTCGATATACTCACCAAGTGGGAGGGAACGGTCTGCATGCATATACATGAAGAAGTTCCTCTCAAGGTCAGGTTTCGGGAAGGTGCTTCTGGATCAGGTAGGGAACGTATTGGCGGAGAAGGGGGAAGGCAAGCCTTCAATTCTACTGTGCGGGCATATCGACACAGTGGCAGGAAAGCTGCCTGTCAAGCTGGAAGGTAACAGAATCTTTGGGAGGGGGGCTGTCGATGCGAAGGGTCCGCTTGCAGCAATGGCACTGGCCGCTAAAGAGTATGGCGGAATCGGTAAGATAATATTGTGCGCTGCAGTTGGAGAGGAAGCTGATAGCAGAGGTGCTGTCCAGCTCTCTTCCGTTCCTAGGATGGCAGATGCAGCCATCTTCGGGGAACCGACTGGATTAAGGGCCGCAGCCTACGCGCACAGGGGCTCGATCTCCATAAAGGTAGAGATAAACTCAGGTGGCGGTCACTCCGCATCCCCCTGGGGTTACAAGAATGCTGTTGAAGAGGCCTTTTTACTTGTCGATAAGATCAGGAATACGCTCTGCCACGGAATGGACAAGTTTTCGAACCCATCTATCGCCATAACTCGGATAAGGGGTGGGGGCACTGAAAACAGAATTCCTGAGAGGGCCTCCATGTTGCTGGATGTCAGGTTTCCTAACGAGTGGAACGTAAGAGACATGTACGGCAAGATCGAGGAGATCGCTAAGGAAGCTTCCCAGGGATATAGGTATTCGATGTCGATGCTCGGAGCAACCGAGCCTTACGTAGCCGACAAGGACAGCATAGTTGTAAGGTGCCTCAGAGAGGCTGTTCATGAGACACTCGGGACGAGGCTGATCCTTGTGAGGAAGACAGGAACTGGCGACATGGGCATTATAGCAAGGAAGTGGAATATCCCCGTTGTGACATACGGGCCTTGCGACCCGAGACTTTCTCACACTTCGGGAGAATTTGTTGAAATTGAAGAGTTCAGGAAAGCCGTAAGGATCTACAGATTAGCATGTGAGAAGATAGCTTCATCTTTAGGTTGATACTTTTCCTGTCATTCGTTTGGAGCATTATAACGATAGTTTGAGGCTAAACGTTAGAATATCGCATGAGAATGGGGCCTCCACCGCCTCAATGCATGGACAGCCCTTACTGCACTTTGGGTTATGGGAAATTCGTGGTCGCAATTGGGGCACCTAACAAGATTGCAGCTAAGTGTAGAAACAAGTTTTGGACATGCCTGGCAAGATATTGCCCTCGAGTACAGAAGGTCGAACACGTAGCCACACTTGGGGCATGTCAGGCTTCTCTCTTTATAAGACAGAAGAACCCACCTTCGAGCCGCAAGAGAAAGCAGGCTTGTTAAAAAGGCTTCCGAATTATAGTATGTCCTTGATCTCAGCAAGCGCTTTTATTGTAAAGTCAGCTTTCACGTTCGAGTTCCATTGCCTCCTTTTCACCAGTATAGTTGTCATCCCAGCTGCTTTCGCTCCCTTTATATCTGTGAATGGCTTGTCGCCTACGAAGGCGCAGCTGGATTTTGGAACTCCAAGTTTCCTGGCAGCGAGCAGAAAAGCCTCTACGTCTGGCTTTGTACGCTCCGTATCCTCTCCGGCTATCACGATAACGTCGAACATGTTGGAGAAAGGAAGCTTACTTATCCTCCACCTTTTTATACCAGGAGCTACATCTGTGTCTGTCACGATACCGAGTAAGTAGTTCTTGCGTCGAAGGTATCGAAGGACTTCTTCAACGTCTTGGTATGGCATAGCAGCCTCAGCATAGCTCTTCCAATAAGTCTCTGTCAGCTCTATCAAGAGTGGAGGGGGGAGCCTTGCATGGTAACAGAGACGATCAACAAGCTTCTGCCACCAAAGGTTCCTGTCATACTCTCTGCGCCTGTTCATCTCGTCATCTAGCTTTGCGATCTCCTCCATGATGGTGGTGATCCTAACCCTTTTCCCGAGAATTTGCAATATTTTCCTAGAGACGCTTTTGTGTGCCAACCTTAGCCCTTTTGCAGCATCGACGAGGGTCTCGTCTAGATCGAAAAGTACTGCTAGGATTTTGGGACAGTCTCTGTTTTCTAGGCATCTTGGCAAAAATTTTCGCCAACGGTTGCTTACCAGAAGGATTGAATGAAACCATATATCGGTATCTGTTCATAGGCACTCCAGTTCACAGGGATGGGCGTTGGACCTAGGGATCGACATTGAGATCGTGCTTGAAAGAGCAAGAATTTCGATGGCGGATGGCCGGATGGAGGAGGCTGCCAGATGCTTGTCTATGGCAGCAAACTACTTTCGCGCAGTTGGTGATCTGCAAAACTACCTGTACCGGAAGAGGTTGGCAGCAGATTGCTTCATACGAGCAGCAAAGGCTCACATGGATGAAGGGAACGAGTCAAAAGGTTTCATGAACTATTGTTATGCGCTGAACTGTTACAGGGAGCTGGAAGATTCAGAATCGTCCAAAGCGTGCATCGAGGAGGTTGTAGGTCGCATCTCTGACCAGATTTTCTATCGGGTTGACATTCAGGCAGGAAGGAAGATCGCCGAACTTCTTCTAGAGATAGGAGACCATGGGAGGGCTGCAAAATGCCTTGAGGTTCTTGGAAAAAGGGCATTGGATGATGGAAAAAGGTCCCTTAATGCCCTATTCTTGAGTCTAGCAGCTTCATGCTACGAGAAGCAGGGGATGCCTGAACGCGCAGCAGAGCTGCACGAATCTGCTGCAGAGAGCTATTCTGCACTAGAGAACTTTTACGAAGCTTCTTCAGAACTGGTTCTTGCGTCACTGCAGAGAACTGTTCTTAAAGACTTCCCAGGTGCATACTCTTCCGCTTGTAAAGCGAGGGAACTCTGCGATGTTGGCGGCATATTCGAAGTTTGGCATAGGCAGCTTGTTGAAGTGTGCTTGCATCTTGCCTCCAAGGACATTGAATTGGCCTTTGCCTCTTGGAAGGGAATAAGGAGAAAGTTCAAGCCCAGTTTCGTCCTGAAGGTTGAAGAGGCTTTCAGAGCCTCTTGCTAAGACCCCTCACCCCCCGGACTACAACATACGATAGTAAGAGGTAGACGATTAGGGCCGAGATGGCGCCAAGAACTTGCATGCGCACATAATAAGATTCAAACTTCACGCCTTTTTCGATGTTGAGCACTGTATCTCTCAGCCTGTATAATGACAGCACCAAACCGAACAGGGTAAGCACGACATTCACCCTGCCTTTCGGGTCAATGTTCGTTCCTAATACCAAAGAATCTGAAAAAGGGTAAAATAATCTTACTCCCTTCCCTGTGAAACTGTCAAGTAGAGTATGTAGAAGCCAGCTGATGCCTACTAGAAAAACTGAAAAATAGCCAAACCAGAAGATTCCATAGGCCTCGTTTATTGTTGGAAGATAGATAGGTCCTGCCAATATCTTGAGGATAGCTGTTGGTACTAAGAAAAGCGCTCCAGTGACGAGGGAGTGACTAATACTGAACGCAATCCCATCAGCTGGATTGTCCGATATCCTGTCCGGAAGGTTAGCGTACAGGAGTATAGCAAAGACGAGGTAAAGATATGGAGGAACCTTATCAGGATACTCGACGGATGGTTCCCAAAAAAATATGATCAGCCCAATAGTGAAAGTAAAGTGCGTTATGGTTCTCATGTCCTAAACAAGGTTTCATGGATTTTAAATATTCTGGATAAAAAAAGATAGGTGGGGTCTTAAGAAGTGAACCCCACATTCCTTACGGTCTTACTTCTTTTTCTTCTTCGTAGCTTTCTTTGCCTTCGATTTTCCAGTGCTGCTACACGCCATTCTTTCCACCATTACTTGCATACACTGATGTCAAACCATACTATTAAGGTTAACTGCTCAGTTCATCATTTCAGCGCTAACCGCTCCATATTTTTTTGCCGCACCTAAAGCAGTATTCGGCCTTACTTGGATTCTTCGTCCCACAATATATGCAGAATATCATTTGTTTCTGGGGTGCACCAGCCACCTTCCTGCTTATCTGTGGTTCAGGCTTAGGCGATCCTGGAACCTCGACTGAAGAGGTCTTGAAGTTCATACCGCAACGATAACATACGATGGCCTCAAGTGAGTTCTCCTCCCCGCAGTTTGGGCAGGTCTTCGGAACCGATCTAGGAGTCGAGAGTACCTTTCGAATCTCTTCAGCCTTTACAACCTTCTCAGATGGCATTGTAAGTTTAGAAGGAAGCTCTGGCACTGCAACCTCCTCCTTCTTGGGCTGGACTTCGGGAACCTCGGGCTCGAAGAAGAACCACCTTGATCTGATCAAGTATGCGATGATTAGCATCGTTGGAACCACGAAACCCAATATGAAATACAGCATCTGCAAATTAATATATGCAAGGCAAAGGATTGCCACCAGAAACCTGTTTAGCAAAACCATGAAGTAACCCCAACCAGCCATTCTGGAAAGGCCCAACGCTCCAACGATCAGAGAGACTCCAAAGGCAATTGATACCCAGCCAAACTGAGTATCGTAGAAAGAGGATGAAGGGATAACCATCTGTATCGCTTTTTCAAGACTGGAGTTCAAAGGAACTAACCCTAAACACAGCACTCCAATCGTGAAAACTAACAAGCCCAAGACCCCGTCTGCAATTGCTATGAGAGTAACCCCGCGTGGCCGCTCGTCCAAGGCTTGCTCACAGTTTATAACCTGCCCAGTTTGTTATAGGCTTTCTCTTCTAGACCCGTTTAAAGTTTGGAATTTGAAGGAGGCATTTCTCATTTTCCATTCAAATCTATGTTGGAAAATTCCTCTCTAGGTCTTTATTATCCATCGAATTAGCCTTTTTTGTCTATCGAAAATGTACGGGTAAGCGCCCTCATGGACATAACAGACGGTTGGTTTGCTTGAAACGTAGAAGGAGATCAAGCTGCCGCAGGCTTGGCTAGAAACATTTCCAGCCCTAGAGGTTCGGCAGGGCGATCTTGTAGAGAATAGAACATTGTCTATTGGCCCCATTTAATCATCTAGCTTGGTTAAATGCGACAAATCAAGGGGTAGGGTGTATGTAGCTAGGGCGGAACATGCTGATTTGTAAAACTGGCAGTAATTGGGCCGGTCTAGTGCATGCCATAAGAACAAGGCCAAGGCTCCATATAACCAAAATAGCCTAAAATTAGCCGAAAAAATATACTCGAATCTCATATTATAAGATATACAAATTAATCATCATTATGTCTTTATTTTGACCCCTTTTCCAAATCTTTCCTGTACCTCTTTGCCATGTAACTCCTCTGTGCTCCTCTATGTCTCGTTGCCTGTTCAGCCTTTCTGCAGCTCTTACTGCAGTACTTTATGCGCCTGTCTTGGGTTACAAACCTTTTCTTGCAGAATCTGTTCCGGCATACAGCTTCGTATCTCAAAATTCTTTGTTTCGCGCCCCTAAGGCTTCTCGGAACTGATGGAACCATTCTGCTGCCCCTTCGCTTAAGGTAGGCCTCGAACCTTTCCTGGCCAAGGATTACAAGATGCTTCTTTGGATCTAGTTTCTCGTCGCCCAATTCAACTAGATCTTCATCAAACTTTTTGGGATTCCACATGCTCTTGGGCACGATTGCAGCCTTTCCACCCTTCTTGATGTGCTCGGCATACGCTTTCCTCTCCTTTTCGCCTAGAATGATCTCGAACTGGTTCTTTTCATTTAGCTTTGTCGCTAATCCTAGCGCTGCCCTGATCTGCCTGTTCGTTGTCCAAGTTCCAAGATTCCTGTTGTCAAAATCTGGCGTCCCTGGCCTACCCGCCAGATCATTCTTCGTTCCTATCTTAACTAGGTCGCCATGACTCCTCGCCAGATCTGTCATAGCCGCATCTGCCTCCACGATATCTTGCCGGTATGAGAGGGCATCATCATAATCCTCCCTTTCCACAACGATGCCGCATGTGCTACAGACAAGCTCAGATTCCACCAAAACAACATGGCCGCCGCATTCTGGACATTCGGACACAGATTCAAGACGTGCATAATGTCTCTCAAACCCTTTCGAACAAACCTTCCACGTCAAGCCGGATCGGTCATCGTACATTCTGACCAAATCGGAGCCACATAGCGGACATTTTGCAGGCTCTGGTGCTCCAGGCTTCATCTTCGAGTTATTATGCACATTATCTAACCAATAAATACATATTGCCTTGCATAGATCTACACAATTAGAAAACAAGAAACGTTTTATTGGAGACGAAAGCTCTTTTTGACCTTCCGATTTACCGAATCTTGCAGTGAAGGTATAGCGGTCGGTAATGGGTATAGCTGTCTTGCCTGCTTCCTGCGCATGCTGGATGATGTTGGCCGAAAACTACCCTTTCTCTGAGAAAATTTTTTCGTCCGGGAATACTATAATTCCCTTCTTTCCAATCTGGCACGGACGGGGCTGTAGGTCATGGGCTACTCCCCTCATCTTTAGGACCGATATTCCTCTTACGACGGTCCCCCTCTCGCCAAAGTTCTGAAGGAGTATGACACCATTTGCGAAATATTCCTCCGCCTGGTAATCCCTACCTGCCTCCGAAACTCTTGCCTCCGACACCACCAGCGAGGTGCAGCCCGTTTCATTTATTGCCTGGAACAATCCATGTGTCTTTATTCTTCTCATGATCGGATCCGGTTCCTGGAACATTAAGCCCGTGATTGGGTCTAGGACTATTCTTTGGGCCTGTATCTCTCTGGCCGTTTCTTTGATCGATTTGATGAGGTTTCCGAACTTTTCAGCCATCTCCTCGCTCTTTTCCATTTGAAGAAAGGATTCGGAAGAGTACCCCACCACTCTTTCTGAGATCGAAGAGAGGTAGGCAGAGGCGGAGTAATCTATGATCCTCAATCTATCCTCTTCCTCCAATATCTCAAAATCGAGCCCAATCTTGAGCATGTCCTTGCGAATATGTTCTGGGCTTTCCTGAAGCGTTATGTATATGCCGTTCTCTCCAAACTCTACAGCGCCATTGTAGAGGAACTGCAAGCAAAGAGTCGTTTTCCCAGTGCCAGGACCGCCCATGACGAGGACGCATCTTCCCCTAGGTATTCCCCCTCCAAGTACCTTATCTAATCCATCAATGCCTGTTCTTACCAACTCATTATCAACCAATCGCCTTTCTTCCATCTTGGCCATGTTTTGTATTCCCTCACTCAACCTAATATAAGGGTAATCTATCCTTGATCTTGCTGGATCCTCTTTTACCAAATCTCTCAGCTCCCACCAATCTTCCCAACAAGACCTGTTTCAGGCGAAACCTCATAAGATGTCCAATTCGTATTGAACCTTGCAGCCTTCATCTTCGATATCCTGAGATATTTCTTAAGCCCTTCAGGCTCTTCCTCTACCTTCATCTCTATAACGCAGTCAACCATGTCCTGCACCGAAGCTAGTAGCGATGGTGCGAATGCCTTGCGATTCAACTTTAATAGACAGACCGACTTGAACACCCTAACCTTTGCGATGAGCGTGCGAAGAAACTCCATGGAAGGCTGAACACCGCACTTCTGGATGAGGGGAGAGAAAGAATCTAAGATAACGGTCGCACTTCCAAGCCGCTCCTGTTGTGCCAGTGCCTTAGACAAAGCTATGCTGAGGGCTGATAGGCTATACGAATCAACGTAAAGCTTCTCCTTGCTCTCCAAGCCAATAAGCGATGAGTAGCAGTCGATGAAGATGAGTTTACCAACGTTTTCATAATATCCAGTATCCACTTGAAGGTCAGCTAGAGATTTTCTGATGCTATCTGGAAAATCTTCGCAGCAAACATAGATGCACAGCTGTCCAGCCTCCAGCGACTCCCTCATGAACTGTTGGCACAGTATCGTTCTATTGGAACCTGGATCTCCCAGAACTAGAATGGAGAGGGGTGGGACATAACCATCAGGCAGGAGGTTGTCCAAAACCCCTATTCCGGTCCAGCGTTTCTCAGGAACTTCAAGTACCACTTCCTCGCTGATAGGTGAATCTCGAATGAACTGCCTCGATATCGCCTCTTGTATCTGTCTGTCCCTTTCCCGATTAAGGGAGTAAACCGGGTTCTCGTTTATCAGACCGATCTTAACGAACTCGTCTATCTCCTTCCTGATCTCTTTTATGGGCCTCCCTATCTTCTGAGCCAAATCATCAAGGCTAGCAACAAGCTCTGGGTTGCTGTGGAAGAGAATCAGCAGTTCCGCTTTAATTTCAGATCCTATGAGCTTCTCGATGAGTTTAACCCTTTTCCCTGCAAGCCGGGCCATCCTCTTTATCACCTCATTATCTTCTGACTACTAAGCACCTCCAACTTCGATTCATTCAGGCGCACATACAAATTCCTGGCACGGTTTATGGCCATTAGAAAGTCATCTATTTCCGGCATCCCCAAGCCGAGGCTGGAGTAGAGGTCCTTGACTATAAGCCTCTCCACTACAGTTGCACCGCATCCAAGAACTTCGCCCAAAAGCTCTTTGAAAAGCTCGGTCCTTGCAGCGATATCTTCTCGCTTCAATCCTGAAAGATACTCCATGTAGGAAAGGACGATCTCAGCCGTATTCTGGCCAAACACACCAAGAGAAACCCTCAAGATCGACGAAAGAAGCATGTTGTCAAACTCTTCGTTCCTCTGTTCGGCACCCGAATCGTGAGCCTGAAACGTGCTGCTTTCCAATCCTTTATCGCGCCCCAATGAAATTTTGACATCGATGTTTATTGCAATCCAAGCGGTTTGGAACCAAATCACGCCCTTTGCCCAATTGTCTCATCCTTCTCGGCCTGGGTATTCCCGCGTCGGGCGCAAACGTGGGGACCATTATAATGGAGACTTCTTCTATATAAATCTTCTATATTTTTTGTTAATATTTTCTATTTAAGACGTTAATTTTTACGACAGGTAGCATTATACCAAGTGCGATCCGGTCTGTTAACCTCCCCTGCAGTTGGGCCTCCGATCATCTGATAAAGGGTCTTTGCAAAATGGTGTGCGAACTGCGATGCATATCAGGTACGATCTACATGTCCACACTACTCTATCTGGGCACTCAGCAGATGACTTGACGGTTGAAAATATTGTCAGAAGATGTTCCCAACTTCGCCTAAAGGCATTGGGGTTTTCAGAGCACGTCACAAATACCAAGGAACTCGAGAAACCAGGCCTTATAGCTGCTAGCTTACCCGATGAATTGCCAGATGGGCTGACGATTTACGTTGGGGCTGAGGTGGATGCCGACCCTCTGAAATGTGATGGCTCACTCGTCGTCCCAGAAAGATCGCTTGAAGGGCTTGACTACATTGTAGGGTCTATACACCATTTCCCAAAAACGAATTTGGCGTGGTGGAAGAGCGTTCGACCGGAAGTTGCAGCTTCAATATATGATAGGTGGTTCGAGTGGACTGTTAAGCTTGTTTCGAATCCAAGCTTAGATGTCTTGGGTCACCCGGCCGCCATTTTGGGTTACCACAAGTTTGTAAGGAATTTCGAGGACGAGGATATCCTGGAGGACTTTGACGAGATCTTCAGGGTTGCAAGGAAGAACGAAGTGGCGATAGAGCTCAACGAGCTCGTAGCCAAGAAAATAGGTGTTTTGGCTGACAGCTACTGGCAAATAATCAAAAGGGCGACAAGGAGTGGCGTGAAGATCAGCATTGGCTCCGACGCACATAGGCTTGAGGATGTGGGCAGGCTTGAGTGGTGCAACTCCGTTGCTTCCGTGGCAGGCTTGACAGAAGAATCGCTCTTCCTTCCTACAAAGATAAAATGAAGGCTAAATGAGAAAAGTGTTTTAGAATAATTAGGCGAAAGGCTCCTAAGGTGAGGCAAGCTCGAGGAGCTTACAGGCCTGAGCCCAAGTTTGAGAGCTCTGGCCATCGCTTGCAGTCGAAAATCCCCAAGGATCTGGTCGTTACCCCTGTTTGGATTGCCGTGGCCACGAGCGTGTTTCGGAGCAACATCGCAACCGTCATTGGGCCAACGCCCCCAGGGACAGGCGTTATGTACGAAACTTTGGGTAGAACTGCTTCAAAATCTACATCCCCACAGACCTTTCCTTCAACTTTATTGGTACCGATGTCTATCACCGCAGAACCATCCTTCACCATCCTTTCTCCTACTACGAAATCTGGCCGCCTTCCAACACCGCTTATGAGTATGTCCGCGCTTTTTGCATATTCTTCGACATTCCTCGTTTTAGAGTGGCAGACTGTAACTGTAGCATCTTGGTTGAGAAGGAGCATGGCGAGTGGTTTGCCAACTTCCGCGCTTCTGCTTATAATGACAGCGTGCTTCCCCCGAATTCCGATGGAGTAACGCTCTAGGATTACCATTACGGCAGCTGGAGTGCAGGGAAGAAGTCTGTACCTGCCATAAATCATAGCCCCAATGTTGCAAGGATGGAGCCCATCGACATCTTTCTCAGGAGAGATCTTGCCCATAATCCTGTCGATTTCCATCGATTTTGGAAGCGGAAGCTGCACTAGAATTCCATGTACCTTTTCATCTGAGTTAAGAGTTTCGATCAACTGCTCAACTTCTTCAATTGAAGCACCTTCAGGCAATTTGCAATCCAGAGATTTAATCCCAACCTCCTCGCACGCCCTGTGCTTAAGCGACACATATAGACTCGATGCCTGATCTGAGCCTATTAGGATCGTTGCAAGGCAAGGCTTGGTGCCTTTACTCTCGAGGAGTTTGACATCTTCCTTGACCGTCTCCTTGATCTCTGTCGAGAGCTTCCTTCCGTCGATTATCGTAGCGTTCATCTCATCCCTTCCGCAGGCTCTGCCCTACAACCGGTATATGGTTCTATCTTCCGGAACTTTGTTAGGAAATGTACCTGGCAACGGAAGCGAATTGGGATAGTGGGCCCGGGGCGACTTGAACACGGGCACGTGTCCCGATTAGGGCACGCGACACCCGACCCACAGGCTGCGGGAGTATTGCCATCTTTCCTCCATGTGGATTTATGAGCCTGTTGCTCTACCAAGCTACTCTAGCAGCGTTCTACACGCTGTAGCTACGGGCCCTGACTAAGCCTATCTCCGTTTGGCTTAAGTTTTTCGGAGTGTTGGGAATTTTCACAGCCCTCAGGCAGTCTGTGAAAAGTACCTCATGACCTCGTTTTGTCACGATAGTTGAGGGAAGACCGCAATCGTGGCGCAGCCACAACTAGACAGTAGCATAATCCCTTGGACGCTTCATAAAAAATGGAGGGGGACTTGACCCAAGCAAGCCCCTACGGTTTTGGCTTTTTCCTATCCCTGGATTAGGGTCTCCGTTTTCTTAACGCCTTCTACCGCCCGTATTTTGAGGACAGTTTCCTTTAGCTTCTCTAGGTTTTCAGCCGACAGCAGCGCCACAGCATCGAACCTCCCAAAGACTGGGAACGCCATCTCAACGCCCTGTACCTTCGAGATAGCTTGAATCCCCTTCTGTGGCGAAGATTGGCCCTTAATTCTGATTAATGCAAGCGCCTTCATATTTTGCATCCTCCTACATTGGCACCTCCACAAGAGTTTCGCAGGCAGAGACTCCGCCTATACCGAAGATCTTTAGGGACACGTTTGCAATATCCTTCAAATCCTTAGAATCGACGATAGCCACGATGTCAGCTCTTCCAGCAACGGCAAATGCCTCCTTCACCCCTTGAATCTTTTTTACCTCGGCGGTAATTGTTGACAGTTTACCAGATTCCATAGAGACAAGGATAGCAGCTTTCATCTCCCCATCACGACAATATCTCACATTGATTGGAGCCTATAATCTTTTTGTCCTGCGCACCTCCGACAAACCTTTCCATGCCCATTCTGAGAGCCACTAAAACAGGCATTTGGCGCTCCACTTTTCCACTCAACCATCGCATAGCGTACAAAATTCCCCAATTGATGTTCTTTTTGCTAAGCATTCCTCCCCTACCATATGTCCATTTGAGCACAGGTAGATTTCACCAACAGGTCTCTTGCAAGCATCGCAAAGAATGGGTTCTTCGACATCTCCATTCGGCAGAAGGTGAACCACAATCTCCTTGCTTGCGTTCCCATTGAAATTTCGAAGGATTGCACGACACTTGAAGGAGCTGAAGCTCAGGAGGATGGCGGCAACAAGAGTTGCTTCAGCCTTGACTTGGTATCTAGATCTCTCCTTTTCGATATCCAAGGCCTCAAGCTTGTCGTATTCGGCTATGAGCTTTTCAGCTTCCTCGTAGCTCATTTTTGTAAAAATCCCCATCCTTTTATCCAACGACCCCTTTTGAGCTTGACTACGTGCAAATTCAGCTTGGTTTATGGCCTCATCTCTTAGTTGGGCATAGTAGCTTTGTATGCGGTTTATTGCCTCGGAGAGGTGGCGTTCGGTTTCGTCCCTGATCTCTTTCAATTCTTTTTCAACTTTTTCATTGAGGATTTGAAAGGATCTTTCGAGAAGTGATCGGATATCATCCTTCCCTATACCTTCGGGCTCGCCACCTCTTAGGCAACCTCTAAAGGAATAGAGCCAGGGCAATTCCTGCCCTGAGTCGCTAATGGCAACTTCTACCATCTTCTGTCTCCTCTTCGTTGTCGAAATCGTGAAAAGGTAGGTCAATTTGAGGGCATGTTGCCGAGTCTCCTCTGCACTTTCAAGTTCAAAATTGCAGTTAATGCACCGGATCTTTTCCAGTGCAGCTTTGGGATCCACCTTTGGAATGCTGGCAAAGGCAACTCCTCTTCTTCTTGCATCCTCGGCTATGAGCCTGAAGAAGGGGCTGCCAACCGCCACTAGCTCACACCCCTTCCTGTTCGCTTCCTCCCTAGAGAAGGTAATCGCATAGACGTGCTCAGGTTCTCCCCTTAGGCTAACGAATAAGCACTCACCTTCTGCTTTCGCTTGGCTTTCGGAAAGC
>CAZWAU010000181.1:0-6071 GCA_964631995.1 uncultured Nitrososphaerota archaeon | reverse complement strand
TCGGACTACCGCCACCACTTCCTCCCATAGTGCCGCAGGGACAGCCACCGCCAAAGCCAGATGGGAGGTCTGTGATCTAGTCTACTCCCAGCGCTCCAAAATGAATTAGGACTGGATCGCCCGGATTTGGTCCGTCCTTCTTGTTATGGCGGGGTGAAGGCGCTTCCAGGCGATCCTCCGGACTTACGAGGAGCCGTTTGTACTCTTAAGCATTGAAGGTGCTTTTTGGGGAGGGGGGAGGTGGTCGAAGGTCAAGAAAGTTGAAACTTGGTGGCAGAGATTGTCTGGTCCGAAGCCATTTTTGGAAAATTAAGTCTGTATTTTAAAGAGATCGATGCTATGGCACATTTGGGCCTGCGCTAACCTACTTCCCCATCTTCCTAAGATTTTGTATGCACCGCCTGACGCATTCCAGAGGCGGGAATGCATAACTCTCCTGCTCAACTATGTACCATTCTGTTCGGCCTATGGTTTCACACAACGAGAAGATCTCCTTCCACTTCGAATCACCTTCGCCAATCAGAGCATTCTCATTTGTGCGCGAGAACTCCTTAAGGTGAACCGTTGCTGCACGGCCAGGGTACCTCCTAAGAATGTCAAGTACTCCGTCTGCACTGACCCCTCCATGCATCGCATTCCCAGTGTCCAGCTGCATCACTACGTCTGGATTGGTTGTTCCGAAGAATATGTCCCATGGATACTGGCCATCTATCTTTTGAAACTCAATGCCATGGTTGTGATAACCGACGCGCATTCCTTCTGGCTTTACCTTCTCAGCTATATCGTTCATGAGCTTGGCAGTTGCTATCCACGCAGCTTTTGAATTTCTTCTCTCTTCTGAGAATCCGGGAACTATTAGGAATTTGTTGCCTATGATACGGTTGAACTCTACCGTTTTCTTAAGCTCATCCCCAAGCAAGGTATCCAGGCTGATGTGGGTTCCAGCTACCCTTAGCCCTAGATCGTCTAACATCCTCTTCAACTCACTGGCACTCCTGCCGTAATATCCTGCAAACTCAACCCCTTCGTAACCCATCTCTGCCACTTCTTTAAGTGTCCCTGGAAGGTCGCGGGCACAGTCATCTCGAACCGAATAAAGTTGCAAAGCTATAGGTGTTCTAGCCATTTCTACAATCCTCTTGCACTTTCCGCTTAGCTCTAAGTCATTTAAGTTTTTTGGCTCACCAATGAGAAATTTTCCAAGTATGCGTGATGCATTGAGCCTGTATTCGTGAATGATTTTGTGCTGCAAAGTTTTCCGTTGCCAATCCGTTTGGTGGTGAGTGCGACAATTTTGGTTTGAATTGGCTAAGTTTCGTTCTGCATCGTAAAGATCTGCACGCAAAAAAGGTTAGCACCTAGACATACCAATGTGTGAAACTACCAAGAAATGAATACAAAGCTCAAGAGTATCTGCGTCGTAATGCGCTTTTATGCTCCTGACGCCAAAATGCAAGCATATTATCGATGAGAATTGTATCTGTTTGCTAGAAAGAAAAGTTTTTGTCGCTGTTTCGCAAAAATTTGAAGGAGATATATACGCATTCACCTTGCATGCCCCATCATCGAATTTCTGTGTTAAATTAAACCCATGGTTCTCCTAATCTTTATTGAACCTTGGTACCGTTTTTTAATTGGAGCTTGTCTTTATTAATCGGTGCTTTTTAATAACGTCCTGCACCTTCCATGGGTTACGCCATGAATAAGCACAGAAGACCCGCGGCCCTGCTGGTCGACGATAGCTGTCCTATCCTACACGTTTACAGATTTCACCTTGAGGATGTTCACCACAAGAGTCCCTTTACAGAGGATGGGAGGAGGCTGGCCGATCTTATACCTAATGGATTTCTGGAGGATTTTTGCAATGTAGTCGAAAAGCATGGTATCAGGGGCAAGTTCAGCATCGTTCCTTCTCCAGGAGGCTGCGGAGATGTTGCCAGAGGTGTGATCCCCCCATTACAGAGAAGGTCTGGGATCGATGTAAAATCGGATGCTGATTGGATAAATTTGACCAAAGAATGGATGGATTTGGCCAAAGCTAGGCTTTCAGACAAATTCGACTTTTCGCCAGAGGGGATCACACATAACCTAACCCTTGACCTTGAAACTGGAAAATATATCGACATAGGCGAATCAGACTGGTCCCAATCCCAAAGCAGGAAGACTCTAACTCCATACCTCGAGAGGTCCCTCAGCATCCTCAAAGGTGCTGGCATTTGGTGCACGGGCGTGACCTCACCATGGGTCTTCGGTTTAAGAGTTGAGAAGGAGTATGTTGCCTCGATAGTTGATGCCATGAAACGGGTTTACGGCTCATCGTTCTCTTGGTACTTTTTGCACATGCTCGGTGACAAGGATGATGCAAAGCCATGGGTGGCATATGACGAAGGTCCGGTCCTAGTATCGATACCATCGACGGTCAATGACTACTGCTGGGAAACGATCGATAACCCTCGTGCAGACGACGAATTCGTTAGGTCTGTAGCTGAGAAGATAGTTTCTAGGACCAAAAAGATACTACAAGCTGGAGGCTGGCCGATCTGGCTCACGCACTGGCAGTCTCTATGGTCGAATGGCCTTAAGACGGGCCTTAGAGCACTTGATTTGGCTGCAAAAAGAGCTGGGGAAGAGCTCAACATAGAATGGATGAAGTGCCTCGACATCGCTAAAATTGTGTACGAGATGGATTCGGAAAAAACAGAAAAGTAAGAGAGTGCTCCAAAGATCTCCGTAAAGAGTTTTCGATTTTGCAGATGTTACTTGAATTAAGCTTGTTGCAGAATTTTTTTAATCTCGCTTGCCCTGTTTGATGTTATGCTTTCCACACCAAACGCTTTGAGCCTTCTTACTGCCAGCTCATCATCTACAGGCCAAGCGTCGAACGTCAATCCATGAAGGTGTGTTTCATATATATCGGTCTCGGTAAACTTGTCGATCAAAATAGCCAACGTATTTGCATAGCTTTCTATCGAAGATTGCAGAAGCTCATTGGTAAACTTTGTTGATATAGAAACAGTTGATATGGATGGGCAAATTTCCTTCATCTTCTTGATCCTCTTCAACTCGAATGACGCTACCTGTGTCTTGTTGGAGACTCCTAGCGTCTTGATAATCGAGGCTACTTTTTCCTCGATCCCATCGTCCTTTAACTCTATTCTAGTCATCACCTTTCCATCGATTCTAATCAAAGCTTCTTCGAGAGTTGGAATTTTAATTCCCTTGAATGAGGTATCGAACCAAGAGCCTGCATCCAGCTTCTTGATATCCTCTAAATAATATTCCCTGACTAAGCCACTTCCGTTAGTTGTTCTGTCTACACTCTCATCGTGAATTACGACGACAGTTCCATCCATTGTTGCCCTTACATCCAGTTCTATCATGTCAACTCCAACCTCAATAGCTTTGAGGAAGGACGGAACAGTATTCTCTGGAGCCAAGTTGGGAGCGCCCCTGTGCCCAACTAAAATGGTTCTCATCGAGCACCAGGCGCCCCACTGCTCCGGCATGGCTTAATACATATCGGCGAAGCTTCAGACATTTATATGTGGTCCAGAAATTAAGGAGCGAATTGGCAAAGAGATACAAGGTCGGATTGGTTGGTGTTGCGCACCCGCATGTTTGGGGGGTTCTCAGATCTCTTCGAGAAAGCGACAAGGGGGTGCTAACTGCCGCATCGCTTGACAAGCCATCATCAGAGTCGGATAGTGAAAGGTTGCGGAGAGAGCATGGTCTTGGTAAAGTTTATGGCAATTACAGGGAAATGCTTGACGAAGAGGATATCGATATCGTTTTCAACTATGCTGACCATATCCTTAGGACTCCCGTTACCGAATTGGCTGCATCGAAAGGATTGCACATAATGGTCGAGAAACCTATGGCCTATTCTCTCAAAGATGCTGAAAGAATGCTCGAAGCTGCCAAAAAGAATAACGTTAAGCTTATGGTGAATTGGCCCACGATGTGGTCAGCTACTTACAGGAAGGTTCATGAACTGGTAGAAAATGGTAAAATTGGCAGAATTTTTCACATCAGAATGAGAATCGGCCACAACTCGTGCGAGGAGGAGGGCTTTACTGGCTCTTGCTTTCAATGGATGGGACAGAAGGAAGCCGGGGGAGCATATCTAGACTTCTGTTGTTATGGCGTAGCTTTTGCGGTTTGGTTGATCGGAATGCCAAAAAGTGTGTTCGGAACTGCAGGTAACTTTGTAAAAAGATTCATTCCCAGTTACGACAATGGAATCGTTATCATGATTTATGATGGTGGTACGGCTGTGGTGGAAGGGACATGGAGCCAGATAGGTGGCATTCCTGCAGGACCAGAGATCTGTGGCACAAAGGGAACGATATGTTTCGATGCAGATAAGGTGATGATTTTTACCAAGCTAAAAAGCGAGGTGATCAGGGTCGATCCTTTGCCTCAGGAAGAAAGTAACGCCGTTGAATATTTTCTAACGAGCATAGAGGGGGACAAAATTATAGGTGGTATGTGCGATCCAAAGTTCTCCAGGGATGTTCAGGAGGTTCTAGAGGCTGGGCTGATATCGTCTGAAAAAGGCAAAGTTGTTGCCATGCCACTTGGCAGGATTCTGTGAAAAAACCACTGGGCACGTGAAAGCCTCGATTCGGATGCTTAATTCAATTCTCAACATCGACGCGATAGCGGTTATGCAGCTCAGAAATCCCACTCAACTTCCACTTCTTTTTTCTGTGCAGCCGACCTGTACATCGCATCTAGAATCGCTTGAACTTTAAGGCCCTCTATTGCGGGTGAGAATAGCGGCTTGCCCTTCCTGACCGATTCAACGAACTTGAATATCCTCTGCTCGTATATGTCCGGCTGGTGGATTTCGTCATGGGGCTTAATGACAACTCTTTTCTCTAAAACGTCCTTATACAGCTCAAAAGGCTCAAGTTGGGCCCCACCTTTAGTTCCGAGCAGAATAAGATTAAATGCATCCGAAGGGGAGAAGGACGCCCAATTTGTCTCCAGAAGCATAGTCATGCCATTCCTAAACTTGACGAATCCGAACGCATTGTCTTCGACTGTAAAGTCCTCAACCCTCCATTGACCGCCCCACCCGCCTTTCTTGGCCATGGCTGGATCCTTGCAAATTTTATCGTATGTAACTGCATACGCTTTCTGAGGGGCAGGAAAGCCCAAAACATACATGGCCATGTCAATAGCGTAGCATCCAATGTCCAAGAGAGGCCCGCCACCAGACACCTTTTTGTCTATGAATGTTGGCCTTACGGGAACCCCCCACCGCCTCAGGCTAAGAGCACGCGTATAGTAAACGTCTCCCAGCTCGCCCTCGTTTACGAGCTGTCTGAGTGCATTCAGGTCTATTCTGAACCTTGTTTGGAATCCAACGATGAGTATCTTGCCGTACTTCTTCGATGCCTCATACATTCTCTTCGCGTCCGAAAGTTTCCCTGCCATTGGCTTTTCGGTCAGGACATGGGCTCCTGCCTTCATCGCCGCTATGGCTGGGTCCTTGTGGAATGCATTTGGCGTGCAGACACTGACAGCATCCAAGTTCTCCTTCTTGAGCATCTCTTCGTATTCCCTGTAAAATCGTGGGATATTGAACTCTTTGGAAGCCCTCTTAGCAGCTGATAGATCTATGTCGGCACAGGCAACAAGTTCTACTCCATCGATCTTCTTGTAGTTCGGTATGTGGGTCGCGCATGCAATGCCTCCACTTCCAATTATGCCAACCCTTACTTTCTTTTCCATAGCCAAGGATGAGGAATTGCTGTTTTTATTGCTTTTTCTCATATCTTTTCTTCCTTTGCATATCGAGAAAATTTCAAAAAGGATCTACGGAAAAACTCATTCAGATTCAAATTACCTTCCCTTGAACGAAAATCATTGCATCGATTTATTAGGATGCGATTTTACTTCACTGTGCGCTGAGGATAGAGAATGAATCGATCCACTTCTACTATTAAAGCTGAAAAGGAAATGACTAGAGAGCGTATCTGGAAGCTGCTTTTGGACGAAGGCATCGCAGCTCCGCCTTTTCCCATAAAGGGCAGAATACCTAACTTTAAGGGATCGGAGAAGGC
>CAZWAU010000180.1:0-12872 GCA_964631995.1 uncultured Nitrososphaerota archaeon | reverse complement strand
TCCTAAGGGACATAAGCTCGCGTGGCAAAACTGTTGTAATAATTACCCACGATGTCGATTTTGCTGCTGAGACATGCGAGAGAGCTGTTCTGCTTTCAAAGGGGGTTGTCGTCGGAGATGACAAGATCGAGCAGATCTTCTCAAATCTTGAGCTGATGGAGAGGGCCTCACTGCTCCCGCCAATGATCGTGCCCCTCCTGAGGCGACTTGGAGTCAAAGAATTCACTAAAGGGCTCCTTGGAATCGATGAAGCTGAGAAACTCATAGTGCAGGCTGTTAAAAGATGATGGCGCTAGAAGGTTTTAGATTCCGAAGGGGGGAGAGTTTCATACACAGGTCAGACCCGCGTGCAAAATTTCTACTTTCATTCGCATTCATGATGATGGCAATCGCCTTTGTGAAGCTTGAGTTTCTGCTCCTGATATTTACCATACAGATTGCAATCTTGGCGAATGGAAGGTGCTTGAAGGATTGGCTCCGTTCCCTGAAGGGCCTGATCCCGCTCATCATCCTGATAATCGCTGCGCAGCTTCTCGTGAGCTGGTCGTGGGTTTCAGCTGCTACTTACTCTCTCAGATTTGTGGTCATAACCTCTACGATGTCATGGTTTCTTCTTACAACCTCGCCCGACGACCTTGGGCTTTCACTTGAGCAGGTCGGGCTTCCCTCAGACATTAGTTTCGCCTTTACAATGGCTATTCGCTTCGTTCCAGTCATATCGCAAGAGTTTCAATCGGTGTATGACGCGCAGAGGTCAAGGGGCTTGGAACTGGAAAAGGGAAGCTTCATCCAGAGGATCAGGAAGTATGTCCCGATTATAGTTCCTGTTTTCATCGAGACAATAAGAAGGACTTACGAGATCGCTGATGCGATGGAAGTTAGGGCCTTCGGGGCAAAACCGAAGAGAACTAGATTGAACACCTTGGTTATGCGCCCATCAGATTGGGCAATATCTCTTATCGCAGTACTCCTTCTCGTTGGGACTGTTTGTTTGTATCTATTCAACATAAAGGATCCACTGATCAACTTTTGACATTCAAATAGCTACCTAAGAAAAACCTTTTTGGAAGTTTTCCTTATATTTCAGTTAGCTACGAACTGGATCCGAGTCTTGTAAGATGGATGTAATTGAGGCGATCAGGGGGCGGCATTCTGTTAGAGCATATGCCCCAGCTCCAGTGGAAGAGAACAAGATCGTGCAAATACTTGAAGCTGCAAGCCTTGCTCCATCCGCTGCAAACATCCAACCTTGGCACTTCATAGTTGTGACCGATCACCAAAAAAGGAATAGCATCTCCAAAGGCGGAATTTTTACCAGATTCCTTTCCAATTCTCCTGTCATAGTGGTCTGCTGCTCCGACAAGAGGGCATCGCCAAAGTGGCATTTGGTAGACACAGCGCTTGCCATGCAGAACATGGTTCTAGCTGCTACAGGATTGGGTCTAGGAACTTGCATCGTTGGCAGTTTTAATGAATTGGAGATCAGGAAGATGCTCCATATCCCTGAGAGGTTCTCAGTCGTGGCGCTCCTGGCGATCGGCTATCCAATTGCGAAAAGTGACCTGACAGCAAATCTTTTGCATTTCTTCAGGAGAAGGAAGGAGATACAAAAGATTGCAAGCAAAGAGGAATTTGGGAGGCCATATCTTCCTAAAACTGTCTCAGATGATAAAGCTGGCTGAATGGCCAAGTTAAATTGAAGGAAAATTCGACCTCTTATCATGGTGATGGCACCAAGCCAAAATACTAAGCCTGCAGATCGGCAAAGGTTTACGAAACCGTTATTTGGCATTCGCTAAGAATACTGGTAAATAAAAATGGACCCTGCCCGCGATTTACTGGAAAAAGTAGAAGAGGAACGAATGCGCCATTGGCTTTTCCACCTTAGCAAAGACCCGATACCTTTCCGAAAGCTCAACTATGCTGTGCCTGGACATGCGAAAAGCACCCTCCATGAAGCAGATGATTGGATCGAGGAGCAGCTACGAAGTTTTGGCTACGATACTGAGCGCGAAGCTTGCCAGGTGCAGGCATTCGGTTTCGACCCAAATAAACCCAAGCACTCCGCCTATGCGCCACCACCCCCAGGGGCTCCATTCTATACCGCATACAATATCTACGCAAAGAAGGTCGGAAAGGAATGTAGAGATGAGGCCATACTGCTCCTGGCCCACAAGGACTCCCAGAGCTGGATCGATTCTCCAGGTGCATATGACAACTGTGTTGGGACGGTAGCTGTGCTCGAGATGGCTCGGACGCTTACTAGCTACGAAAATGAGCACACACTACTTTTCCTTTTCTGCAATGAGGAGCACACGCCCTGGACGAGCATCAAGGCGGCTGAGAATTTCGCACTCAGGGGTTTGAATTTGGTTGCCCTGTTCAATCTCGATGGTCTGGGTGGGAAAGGGGAGGAGGATATCGCTGCAGATCGGAAAACGAACGTAACGCTCTACACAACGCCAGAAGGCAAAAGGTTGGCCGACCTGATGGCCAAAGTAAACGATTTTTACAAAATAGGCTTGGTACAAACATCCTTCCAGCGCCCATATCCGAATGACGATGACGGCTCATTCGTGAAGGCTGGATACCCTTCCTCTGTCGCAAACATTGGCTCTTTCCCATACTCAGATCCACAGTATCACCTAGAAGGAGATATTCCTGAACGTGTCGACATCACCAATGTTCGAATGGCAACGCAAGCAACCCTGGCAGCTGTCCTTTGGCTCGATCGAAATATGAAATGGTGACGGGCTTCAGAAGGCTGGTCAAAGTTGCAGGGCAGATTGAGTCTGATTTCGAGGGATCGAAGGCAATGAACCTTTCCATCGTGCCTATATCCATGGCAGATGAGGAGCTCATTGCCATCTTAGTCTCTTCCATTTCGAAATCGATGGAATTTGAATCGATCCTCGTAAGACAGTTGGTTTCGAACATTCCGGGCAAGTATCTCAACAAATCGAGGGGACAGTACAGATCAGATGGATTTCTGGAAATTCTATCTTCGATCGGTAAAGAAGAAGGCAGAATCTTACTGGGCATAACAGAGCTTGACCTTTACCACCCAGGTCTTAACTATGTCTTTGGGCAGGCTGAACCAGGAGGAAACGCCGTTATCTCCCTCTGCAGGTTAAGGCAGGAATTTTACGGGCTTGAAGCTGATCAGCGCTTGTTGATCGAGAGAGCAACAAAAGAGGCAGCCCACGAGATTGGGCACGTGCTCGGCCTCAGCCATTGCAATTTTAGAAGCTGTGTTATGTTCTTTAGCAACTCGATCCTAGATACTGACAGGAAGAGCGACCGGCTGTGCGCATCCTGTTCCAACATAGTTAGGAGCATCGTCGGGTTTCCGCTCAAGCAAAGTTTCTGAAAATCGAAGGCAAGGGCCCAAAATAGTTTATGGGGTCTGGAGCCTTAGAGACTTCAGCAGCTCCTCGGCCTTATTTCCAATCCTGTCAGCGATCCTGTTCGCGATCTTCTCACCCAGTTCTCGGGAAGCATATTTCCTTGGATCTTTCCCAAAGATTCCAGCTCTCTTACGACCTTCCTCGCTCTCAAGGTCCTCATCCCTTATCTTTTCAATGTCGACTAGCTCAGGCCTCAAGTACATCATGAGGGAAGTCTCCCAGTGGGCAGCGTGGTCCATTCTGTCATCGGTCAAGTCGTATAGGTCCCCCTCCATCATCGCGAATCCTGTAGCTTTCCCAGTTTTCTTGATAGCATCGACGGCCTTCTGTATCGCAGCTTTCTGCTGTTCGACATCGTGCCCCGTTACGCCAATGATGACCCGAAATCCAACATCTACAAGGCCTTGGAAGATTTTCTCATAAAGCTCCTCCACTAGCGATTTTCCGAAGTCGATCATCGTCCAGTCTTTCCACTTTCCAAGAAAGCCCCAATAGGTTGGCGGGACGACCACGCCTCCAAATTTTTCCGCAGTTATCAAAAGGATGTGGTAAGCTTTGAGTGTGTCGTTGCCCAGGGGTAGGTGTCTCCCATGCCACTCCAAAGAACCGAAGGCACAGTAGGCAACGGGAAATCTGGCTACAGCCTCATCCAGCTCATGCGGAAGCATTTCCTCATAACGGACTTTCCTCTTCATCTTTTCCAAGGACCTTCATTTCCTCTGCACTCACCATGGGCAGATAACGCTTGCGCCTCATGAGAATTAAGGCATGCTGTAAACAGCAAACCATATCTGATCTTATCGCCTCACATAGTGAGAATGCCAAGACTGGCGCATGTAGCAGGCATATGCCTTCTATTGTTGTTTCAGCTAGCTGCGCTTCCTAGCACCATTTCTGGGAAGGTCTCAGCGATACAGCTGACCATTGTAGTGTCAACATCGTCAGATTGGACAAAACTTACATTCTACAACTTGACGCTCTTGATTTGGAGCTGCGATCTGACCTCTGGCGAAGAAGCACCCCAACTTGCCTACTCAATTACATTCAACACCATAGCGATCAGCAAGAAGCAGTATGACGAGACAAACGTTACGTTGATGATCAATGCTCTTGTTGAGCTAGGAGTAGGAAAGGTGGTGCTCCTTACCGAAAAGGGTGCCATAGGGAACACAACCTTTACGATCTTTTGTGAAGGACAGGAGTTGGCTCAGATAAAGAGCATGGGTTCCGTTCCAGGCGATGAAGCCATAAATGCAAGGCTATTCGATTTAACCGGCACCATTTCGCGCGGGAGATTAGAAACAAGAGAAATAGAACTGTCAAGGACTCTAGGGCAGCCGATGGTTTTGGCTTTCTACTATCCTTGGTATGGAAATTCAGAGGGGAAGCTGTTCCATTGGGAGGCTGTTGGGTATTCCAATATAGGATCTTCGACCTTTTACCCCTTGTTCGGTCCATACGATTCGCGAGATGTGGAACTCATCGAAGCGCACCTAATGTTGGCAAAAGCTGCCGGGTTAGATGGCTTCATTTGTTCATGGTGGGGGATCGATACCTTCGAGGACGCAGCCCTAAGAGAAATATTGAAGGTCTCAAACCGAGAAGGATTCAATGTCACTATATACTATGAATCTGTGAGGGATTTGAACCAAGAGCAAATGGTAAGAGAGCTTGCGTACGTGTTGAGTAGTTATTCGAATGAGCCATCCTTTTTGAAGATCGATGGAAAGCCCGTGATATTTCTCTATGCGGTTTCAGCATATGAGCGCACTCCAGAATTTTGGAAAGGCATTGTTGAAAAGGCCGAAAATCTCTCTGGAAAAGATGCACTGTTCTTGGCAGACACCTTTGACATTTCCTATGCGGAATCGTTCGACGGTTTTCACACCTACAATCCAATCTGGATAAGTGAAGGCAGGCTTGAAGATACATACTGCAGCGAAGCGAAGGTTGCTAGGGTCTTGGGAAAGTTTTGGGCCGCCACAGTAGCTCCGGGATACGATGATCGAAAGATTCGAAGTCTTGGAACTTTCGTGGACAGAAGGAATGGAGAGTACTACAACTCTACTTGGAAGGGCTCTCTTTATAGCGATCCAGATTTTGTTCTCATCTGCACTTGGAATGAGTGGCACGAGGGCACAAACGTGGAACCGAGCAGGGAGTTTGGATTCGATTATCTTCAACTGACAAGTTCGTGGGTCAGTCTCTTTAAAGGGACCTCCTTTGGCATTTTGCCTGAAGCAGAACCGATTCTGAACCAAAGCCTCTGGGAATCAAATAGCTCTATAGTACTTGAGCTCCGGAACGAAGGGAATGGCGATGCATTTGCTGTCAATGTTCTGATCAATGTTGGTGCAAGCATAAACTGCATCGCAAGCGCCATCTGCTTGCCAGTAAATGAAAGCTGCATCTCGCTCTTCGTACCTATGATCCGTTCAAATGAATCGTTTTTTACGAAAATGACCCTCGGTACAATTGGCAACTTTACTATCGAATTACACGCAACTTACTACTCTCTTTCAGGAAAAAGATATGTTTCAGCATACTCAAAAAATCTTATTTTCAGTGGAACAAAAGAAGCACCAACAGTTCTTCAGTTCCTAGCCCTTCTGGCCCCTTTACCCCTTCTCTTAATCATGATCATTCTGATTAGAAGGCACGCTAAGCGTTCACCTTCAAACTGAATTGGGGATTCGATATAGTGCAAGCTCATATTACAAAAAATATAAATATTATATTTTAATATAACACAGTATGGAAGAAAAGCGTACCCAAATAGAAAGGGTTCCATGGCTTCTAATCGTAGTTTCTCTGGTCCTGATGGTCGGCATAGGTGTTGCTTGGAACACCCTGATCTCATCTTCCATATGGCTTTTCTACAATCCAGGAGCTGTGAACTGCAGCGAGGAGTTTTCCGCCCTTCCCTATCTGGTGATGCTTTTGAGTATCCCGATCTTCAAGCTCATAGGGAGGAAGGCAAAGGGTGAGACGCTCACCTACCTATACTTAGTATCTGTCTTCAGTTCCTACATGGCTGTCGGCTACGGTGGTTTTAGAATACCCCCGGGCATAATCTCACAGAGATGGTTGAACCCCGAAACGATCTCTCCTTTGATACCTGAACTTTTGGCCCCTCCTGAAGATATCGCTACGCAGCTTATCAGTGGAGGCGTCCCAATACCTTGGGGCATTTGGCTGCCCACCATAATGTACTGGTGGTTCCTTTTCAGCTTCTTCGGCATCTACATGGTTTCGTTGGGCACGATCTGGAGCACCCAATGGATTCAGGTTGAGCAGGTGCCTTTCCCCCAGACATTGGCTGTTTACGAACTTTACGAGCAAGCATCAACAAAGAGATCACTAAAGCCATACGCCATTGGTACAGCACTTGGATTTGCATTCCAATTCACAGTCTTCCTCATAATGACATTTCCATGGTTTCCAGATGTTTATGGCTGGAGGACAAATACCCTTTGTTATGGTGCTGGCTGGATAGACAGTTCAAGTCCTCTTTATGGCATAGCGGCCTTGGCTGTATACAGTAAAAATCCATCGCTTGCCGCTCTGCTTTACATGGCACCGCTGAGCACATTACTGACTTCTGTGTTTTTCAATGCATTTCTCTTCGTGGCCACGCAAGTGGCCTACTATGCAGGTTATTACACAGAGCTCATGAATCTTCCGGGCTGCGGCAGGGCCGAGTGCGGTGCCTCGGGCATTGAGTATGGTCCTCCATTCAAATGGGGTGTAGTGGCGAACATGGGAGGTGGTCTCGGCCTTGTGACCATGTACATTTTCCTCCAGAGAAGGTACCTAGCTAGCGTCATAAGATCGGCATTTGGAGGAGGACGGGATGAGCCCCAAAGCACAACGAGGATGGCATTGTTAACGGCTGCCATTTCCTATATTGTGATAGTCATTTTACTTTCGACAGCTGGCTTGGGTCTTTCAAGTGCAATCCTCATGCCGATAATGGTCTGGGTACTGTATTTCGCAGCGATATTCGTCTTTGGCAGAACCGGTTACAATGCGATAGGGCTTGGAGCACATGGAATGTACTGGCTAAGGATAATCTGGCCACAACTTCCTCAAAAGATCGACACCAACTATGCCCTCTCTACAATTCTGGCGCGCCAGTCAGGCTCAGATGGCTTGAGCCAACCTTGGGGCGGGTCTCTCGTCTCTACTTTTGCGAGCTACAAGTTTGGCAATATGGCAAGGGTTAGCTTCAAAAACCTCTACTATGCTATGCTCGTCACCGTAATCCTCATACCGATCATCTGGTGGATGACGCTTCTCCCGATAGCCTATTCTCATGGTTTGGCAAGCCTGCCCTTCTACCAGTCAACGACATTCGTAGGAGACATATCCTATGCAGCTAATCCAGAAAGTCCATGGGGAGGGATCGCACTGGAAAATATGACAGGAGGCCCCTGGGTTCCGCACCTTGTAGCTGGCATACTTGTCGTCTGGACCTTGAGCATTCTTCATGCCAGGTTCGCAGTGTTTCCCCTTGATCCATATGGGTTCCTGCTTACATTCGGCACAAGATCGATAAGTGAGGGCATTTGGGTGATGGTCCTTGCCGCCTATGTACTAAAACTTGCAACTCTCCGCGTGGGAGGAAGCAAAGCATACGAAAGGCTTGGTGTTCCTGTTGCAACAGGCTTCCTTTTGGGATATGCCATAGCTATCCTGATTGGTGGTGCGCTAAGCGTCGTTCGGTTCTTCATGCCGTTCTAATGCTTGCGACCCTGTGAAATGGAAATGGAGGCGCCTTCCTAGCTAGGCGAAACTTGGCGCTGAAAACCCACAACCTCTAGTGATAGGAGGATGTCAGCAAGTAGCCCATCCAGATTCACAACTTTATTCACATTTGATTTTTCTTCCATTGCCTAGCAGCAGATCGAAAACATAATATCTCAATCTTGCTCTGCCTGAGCCAAATGAAGATCGGTCTGAGGGTTAGTTTCTCAAAGCCCGAGAAGGAAGGGGAACATCCATTCGAACCCGCTTTGAGGTTCACCTCAAGGCTCGGCCTTGATGGTGTTGAACTTTGCCTCGATCCAATCCCACCATATGGACCTGAGTATGGAGCTTGGTCGGAGAGCATAGGTCCTGAAGAGAGGAAAAAGATAGAGGAATTGTGTAGCACATATGGTGTTGAAGTTGCCACACTTTGTTCAGAGTGGCCATGGGGCTACTCGCAGTACTGTAGGGACTTCCGGCACTGGGCCAGGGGCCTCGAAATTCTGCGTGAAGACATCAAATTGACCGCCGACCTGGGGGCATCGGTTCTGCTCATCCATTTTGGCGCAAGCAAAGCCCAGAGCTGGGAAGGCATGAGGAAGATCCTTCGCGAGCTATCAGAAGAAGCCGAGTCTTTAGGCGTAGTCCTTGGATTTGAAGGTGGAGTTTGGGCAAATTTGGGTCTTGGCGGGCTTAAAGAGCTATGCAAGATGGTCGATGAGGTAGGAAGCCCGAGCTTTGGAGTGTATGAGCATTGCTACTGGCCAAGGGGAAATCTTCAACCCCATGAGGAGATAGAGCTGGTTGGCAGAAGGATTGTTGGACTTCACTCTGGCAGGATAGATCCAAAGAATGTCGATTATGATTTGATGCTCAAAGCGCTAAAAAAGTACTATGACCGATACTGGATCTTCGAGATAGACGAGATGGGTGAGGTAGAGGAGAGCCTTAGACTTCTTAGGGAGCTCTTGCTGAAGTATTCTTGATGGAGGTGTCCCACCTGCCTATCAGAATAGGTGTTTCGGGTTGCGGAAGTGTATCACAGAGGGGCATCCTTCCGCACCTTTCCCAAGAAGATGTGAAGGAAAAGATCAAGCTTGCGGCAGTATGCGATGTTGTAGCAGAGAGGGCTAAGGCATGTAAAATGCGGTTTGGTGCAGAAGAATCGTACGATGACTACGAACAAATGCTCTCTGAGGCTGGTCTAGACGCTATAACCATAGCAACACCGATCCAAATCCATTACGATCAGGCCCTTAGGGCCGTGCAGGCAGGGATCAATGTGCACGTAAACAAGCCCATGACATTGACTTGCAGTGAAGCTGATACTCTTCTTGAAGAGAGGGACAGGAGAGGCATCAAACTTGTAGCTTCCCCTGGCATAGCTTTCGCCAGCGACGCTCAAAAAGCGAGGCAGATTTTGCTAGATGGAACGATAGGCAAGATCTACTGGGCTAGGACCGGAGCAACTTCCGAAGGCCATGAGACGGAAGAGTTTCGAAAGCCAGGAGATATTGTGGCTGGTGTTGATGCCTCTTGGTACTACAAGAGGGGCGGAGGCCCTGTCTATGACATGGGGGTTTATGCCCTGCACCTTGTCACTGGAATATTGGGACCTGTTAAGCGCATCGCCGCCATGTCTGGCATTGGGCTCAGAAGCAGGACCGTGCTTGGAAGAGAGGTTGAAGTTGAGGTTGACGACAACACCGTGATGTTGTTGGACTTCGGAAATGCAACATATGCCATGCTTCACTCAGCTTTTTGCTCGGGAGATGGAGAACCATTCTCAAGGCTTCATGTTGCAGGAAGCGATGGGGCTTTGGAACTCTGCAGAGACAAAATAGTTGTTTGGAGCAGCAGGATCGAGAGCGGGAAGCTCGTCGAGGCTGTACAAAGCAGGTTGCCATACGTATCTGGTGTACACGAAACAATACCAGAGTCCCACATATACTCCGACATAATGCACCTCGTGGATTGCATGCTGAATGGGAAGACACCTCTGGTTTCCGGTGAGCATGCCAGACATGTAATCGAGATAATCGAAAAGGCATATGTGGCAGCTGAGACTGGAATGACGCAGGAGCTAAAAACCGATTTCTAAAACATCGTTTCGTAGTATCCATTCCATGAACGATTTCACCAACGAATGGGCCATTTTCAAATTTAAAAGCTTCCTTTGAATCCTTGTGATTTCCACCACTCTTTCAATCACCATATAAGGGCGTGCTCAGGTGCAATGGATGAGTTGAAGATGTTGGAAGCAAAGCGCATAGTTTTCTCTGAACCGAATGTAGTTAGGCTGGAAAATTTTACTTTCAATCCCGATCCTGCCGAAGATGAGATAGCGATACGAACTTTGGTATCGATAGTGAGTGCTGGGACGGAACTTGCTTGCTTGGCAGGAACAGAGGATTGGGCCAAACTGCCTTTCAATCCCGGTTATGGAGCAGTTGGAAAAGTGATCGCAGTTGGCAAACAAGTTCGAGCTTTCCAGGAAGGGGACACTGTATTTACCCACAGCAGCCATGCAAGCCACGCGATGTGCAGGGTCTTGACGGTAAAGGTTCCTGAAGGCCTTGATCCTGTTCATGCTGTCTTTGTTCGCATAGCTAGCGTGGCCATGACGGCATTGCGCGTCAGCAGCGCAGAGCTTGGTGACAAGGTAGCTGTTGTCGGAATGGGACTGGTAGGGAACCTTGCTGCACAGCTGTTTCTCTTGGCAGGTTGCGATGTCATGGGAATAGACCTAGTTGAAAAGCGTTTGCAAGTGGCACGTAAGTGCGGCATCGAGATGGTGCTTAATCCCAACGAAGCTGATCCTGTCGAAACCATCAGGCGGTGGACTGAAGGCAGAGGGTGCGAAGTAGCGGTTGAGGCGAGCGGAAACCCGCAAGCTGCGCTTCTGGCAGCGGAACTGACTGGCAGAAAGGGCGAGGTGATCCTGCTTGGCTCGCCCAGAAAGCCAATGCAGGCAAATTTGACAGACCTTCTGCGCAAAATCCACCTATGGCAACAAGGTTGCGTGACATTCAAGGGTGCACATGAGTGGCGCTACCCTGTCCGCGATGAGGCTTTGGGTTTCGTAAAACACAGCATTGAGCGAAATACAAAGATTTTGCTTCGCTTGATAGCTGACGGCAAGCTGAAGGTCGGCCCCCTCCTTACTCATGTTTTACCTCCAAATCGATGTACAGAAGCATATGGAGGCTTGAGGAAAAAACCTGACGAATATATTGGTGTGGTGTTCGACTGGAGCTCTGGCTCCAGTTAGTTTTGAAACGAGTTTTTACTCAATTCTTATGCTCTTTCCCGTCTCAGCTGAACGGTTAATAGCTTCCGCTATCTCGACAGCTTTCTTTCCTTCCCTTCCATCTGTCAATGGCTTCCTGCCATCTTTGATACATTCAAAGAAATGCCGAAGCTCGGCAGTATAAGGTTCTTCAGTTATCAGGGGCTCAACCCGCTCATGCCCTTCCTTTGTGATCATCTTAACGGACGATGATCCAAAATCGATGTTGATTGCACCTTCCGTTCCATTGACCCTCACCCTGTGGTCCCCCATCCTGAAAGCATATCCTGACTCAAAGGTGCACAACGCTCCACTTTTGAATCTTATCAACGCAAGGCTGCAATCATCGTAATCTAGCTCAGGGTGCATGAAATTTGAGCCATAGGCCTGCACCGATTCGACATCTCCCATAAGCCAACGAATGAGGTCTATTTCATGTATCGCGGATTCAAACAGGCTGTTTTGGCAAGCCTCCTTGCTGCAGCGCCAGCTTCTGGCCCAAGCCCCGACCTCGACCCAACCGGTTCTGGAGACATTGCCAATTATCGGTTGGCCCACTTCCCCATCCTCCAATACCTGCTTTGCAAAGGCGCATCCAGAATAGAAGCGCATCACGTGCCCGACCATGAGAGTAAGTCTTGACCTTTCAGCAGCATCAACCATGGCATCACAATCCTCAATTCTCAAAGCCATTGGTTTCTCACAGAAAACGTGCTTGCCTTTCTCAAGAGCTGCTATGGTATATTCCTTATGTGTGTAATTTGGAGTAGCAACGATCACAGCCTGCACATCTGAGCTTTCGAATAGTTCAGATGCTTTTGCGCAGCGAACGCACTTCATTTGCGAGGCAAGTTTACTGGCCTGTTCCTCAACAGAATCGTAAACCGCAACGACCTTAACATCTGGCATCTTTAGGCAAATGTTCGAGAGGTGAGTTGCCATATTTCCGCATCCGATAATGCCAATCCCCAAAGGCTCAGCCAATCAGAGTCCCGGCTGGCTCGCGTTGAGCAAGTTACCTATATGTCCTTCCCATTGGACCTGCTCCCAAGTTTTCGCTTTAGTAACCTTTTCAATTCCCAGAATTTTCGATCTCCCCTAAATTCGTAGGGTTTTGTCGGAAGTATCTAAAATCAACAACATAAGGTGTTGGCAATTCTGTTCTATAGTTTTATTTTACCTAATAGTGGGAGAATCGAAGTTTTCATATGTTATGAGTATCATCCCATTGGAGCGAAACCCAAAGCTTAAGATTGGCTTAGAGCAATATGCGCTAACAATGCCTGTAAAGACGCCGGAAAAATTGTGGAAGGTCGCATTCCAGACATTTGAGAAATTGGGCGCGCCATATTGGAACGCCGATCTCGTAGCAAAGCTGCTCGTCAAGGCCAATCTCGTTGGTCACGATACGCATGGCATCATAAGGA